>CAWWAN010000024.1:0-15545 GCA_963934925.1 uncultured bacterium
GCGCCCAAGCATGCCAACACAAAGCTATCACGCCCGAGACCCGCTGTAGCATCGAAGACTCGCAGTGGCTGCTTAGCTTTATGCAGGCCGACCGCTTTCGACAAAGCTTGATTCTTGCCCCCACCAAACTTGCGGCGATAGTCTAATTTGCCGTTAACAAAATCAATAACGACATCGCCGGCACTTGCGCCAAGGCTGACCGCTTTATCGTGCTCTGAAGATGATGTCATAATTCAGGTTAGAGTCTAAATCGTCAAATACTTCGTTATGACGGATGACGTCCATCTTTAGCTTATAGGAGAAAACTCCGTGATTCCATGTTTCCGAATGGATGTCGAGCAAATACTCGCGCTGGTCATCGAGTCGCAAAAAGAAATGTCCTTGACGATAACTTGAATGATGATCGCTTTCTTTAATGGTGCAGATAAAGTGCGAGAGATCAACGTTGGCAACCTCGCACAAGCGCCCACCCTTCGAAACTTGCGCGCCAGATTTTGCGTACTGTTTGACCACGCCACCTTGCTGCGCATAAACATCTACTACCGCCAAAGGCTGCGTAGCCAGCTCAATGAAATCATCGGCGTTCGCTAGTAACGACAAGTACATAGCATCGCTGTCAAAATTAACTTCATCACTTTCAGCAGCATTCTTCTGCGACTTCAACAGGCCTAATGCGTCAACTAGCTTCTCGCGCTGCAACTGCCCTAGCTGTAAATCATTTTCAAAAGGCTTCAGCTCAGAAAAACTACGCACGTTCTGCGCGGCCTCTAATTTCATCATTTGCAAGTTGCGCGCTTGTTCATCTAGGTCCCTTTCTAGCTGAGCAATGGCACTCATGCTATTACGAATTGAAATGTTTATATCACGTAACTGCACCTGATAACTTGCATCAAATTCGCTTTGGCGCCGGGAAGAATCAGCGAGGACCTGGGCCTTAAACGATAAGGCCGTGCTTAACATCATCAAATCGGCATCAAGGTCAATCGTTGCAATGCGTGAGCCATCTAGCACGGTACTGTTATCCGGAATCAACCAGTGCAGCTTGCCGCTGTAATCAGAGGTTTGCTGCAGTTGTGGTATCACCCACTTTGCGCTTACCAACAACTCGACGCTCTCGGCCTGCGGCAATAGGGGTAGTTGTTCGATGATGGGCAGCGGGTCGGCAAGGACCACCTGATTAGTTATTTGCTCTTGCGGATTTGACAAGTAAACGGCATACCAAACAGCGACCACTGCTAGGCCGAAAAAAGAAATCGTGGCATAAGGGAGAAAACGTTGCACGTCGATGTGGACGCGTTTACCAGCGCTAGTCGGCAATACTTCATCAGCAACGACAGCTGCCTGCACAACTGTTTCAATATCGAAAACACGCATCAAAGCATTTATCTTTTCTTTAGATGGCAACGATGACCATTCAGCATCGTAAGCATCGCTGCTTTCCCATGCTCCTATTTTCACGAGAGGCAAGCGCGATGTGGCGAGAACCGAGCGCACCATCTCTACTGTTGGCAGTGGCGCTGTAAAAGCAACTACACCTTCATTCACATGCGCCAGTTCAGCGACAGTGATGCGCTTAAAGTCAAAACGAATGTCGGCCAAGTCAAGAAACCCATCCTCTCCATCACCGAGCACCCACATTTTAGTGAGGGGCTCTGAATCGGAATCAAAGGGACTACTATGCAATGTCATATGCGGCTGCCACATAGGCTAGCGCTTTATCTAGATGTTTGTCGGCATGATGCACGGAGACAAGCGGCTGACCTGCAACAACGCGGTCGCCCACTTTAGAGTGCACCACTAAGCCTACCCCATGATGTATCGCGGCGTCGGCACGTTCTCGGCCTGCGCCCAGGACAAATGCCGCTAGGCCAATCTGTTCAGCGTCACATCGTGTCACAACACCATCGTGCTCTGCACAATAATCTTGTTGCGCAACTCCTTCACTTCCGCGCAAGGCAGCACTTAAGTCGCCGCCGTGCGCCGCGACTAGCTGTTGCCACACCTCGAAAGCGCTACCGTCTGCCAAAATGCGCTTAGCTTGCTCGGCATCACCACTAAGTTCGGCAACAAGGTCTATTAAATCTGGCGGACCCTCGCCCAATAAAGCCTGCTCGGCCTCACGCACTTCAAGGGCGTTACCCACTGCGTGCCCTAAAGGCTGCGACATATCACTAAGCAATGCAGTAGTCTTTACACCCGCGCCATTGCCAACGCGCATAATCGAATCAGCAAGCACCTCAGCCTCGGCGCGCGTCTTCATAAACGCTCCACTACCGTACTTGACATCCATCACCAACGATTCAATGCCTTCGACCAGCTTCTTTGACAAGATAGATGCGGTTATCAAGGCCACCGAGGGCACAGTTTGTGTCTCATTGCGCATCGCATAAAGAATACGATCGGCTGGCGCCAACTCTGGGGTTTGCCCATTCATAAAACAACCGACGTCTTGCAAAGTGCGGCGCAGCTGTTGCGTATTCAACTCAGTGCTAAACCCAACGATTGATTCTAGTTTGTCTAAAGTGCCGCCTGTGATACCTAGGCCACGTCCAGAAAGCATCGGTACTTTCTTGCCCATCTTCACCCATAACGGCGCCAACACTAGCGAAACTTTATCGCCAATACCACCGGTGGAATGTTTATCAACAAAAGGACCGTCAATACCACTCCAGTCGAGTTTCTCGCCACTATCCACCATTGCTTTCGTCAAGCAAACGGTCTCGGCATCCGTCATGCCGTTACAAACGACAAAGGCCAACCACGCGCCAACTTGAGCGTCGCTAATCTCGCCGGCAGTGACACCACGCACAAAGGCTTCTATTTGCCCATCGCACTGCTCAACACCTTGTCGACGCTCTAGTAACCACTGTGAAATCATTACTCAGTCACCCGTATTTCGAGCGCATCGCCGATTTTCACACCGCGCTTTAACACGGCTAGCTTACCCACAGGATAGACCATAATTTCGAAATCGTTATGGTACAAATTCTCAAAAACAAAAGCTCCCTCTGAGTTAGTTAACGAAGAGTCTATGCCCAGAAAACGCTCTGGCAGTCGCGACTCAGAAAAATTATCGCGTGGCAAGGACCCTTTAATTTGCACTCCGACATTTGCCATCGGCATGCCATCAGCGGCAACAACTGTGCCCGAGATGCTTTGGCCCGTAATCAAAGGCACGTTTAGCACTTGTGATTCACCAGCAATCATCACAGGCCCCATTAACGCAGTGCCATGCTGTGGATGATGCGCAATAAGGTAAACATCGTCAACATTACGCAAACTCGAAAACTTATAAAAGCCTTTGGTATCGCTGCTAACACTCACATCACCTTCATCAGTTAACAACCACAACTGCGTGTTACTTAGCACAGTGCCGTCGCCATCGCTAACCACGCCAGTCAAAGAGATTGTTTCTTCAAGTTCTACCCAAACATCTATCTGCCCCGCATCAATCACCACATGCGCTTGCGCGAAATCAGGATGGCGTGCGTTGACATTCCATCCTTGTGAATCGGGTATGGCGCTAAGCACAAACGTGCCGTCGTCAGCAGAGCGCGTTACCGAAGCGCGCGGCCCGTAGTTGAACAGGTTTTCATAGTCCGTGCTACGGCGATTTTTACGACGGTTTGGTTTACCCGCGACAATTCTTACGCCAGCGACGGGGCCTTCGTTTTTGTCGATAACCTGCCCGTAAACAGAATGCGCTGGCTCAAGAAATATTTCTAGCTCGCGGTACGAAGCTCCTTCTTCCATCATTCCGCCTGGGCGCCACACACTCATTTGATTTTCGAAGGCGCCTTCAAGCACGAACGGGCCCGCGGGAATACCACCAAGCGCGAAACGACCCTGATCGTCACTAGTGGTAAAAACACCTATTCTCAACTCTTCTTGGCTGTCAACGAACTCTGGTGAATAAAAGTAACAAGCCACTTTTGCACCAACGACAGGCAAGCTTTCGATGTCGTACACAGTGCCATACAAAGCGCCAGCAGGCGACAGCACCATTTCGATACTGTGAGTGAGTCCACCGAATAATACCGCAGGTGCTTCGATGGATCCCGGCGCCGAATAATTGCCAGGATTCGCATGCACCGACAGTAATTGAGAACCATGTTCGAATTCGACACGCACCAAGCCTTCTTGATTGGACCAAGCACCCGTATTCGAAGGAATACCGCTGTCGTCCCATTGGATATCGACTTTCACTCCGCTCATCTTGCGGCTAGAATCTCGCAGCAACAGTTGGATTTCAAGCACAGCTGGCTTCAACGCATCTACCTCATCGCTATTTTCTTTGGCGGAAGACACTGTGTCTACATCTGACGTGGAGCGTGCATTATCGCCACACCCACCTAAAGCGATGGCTAAGCAAATCATCAGCACTCCCAAAGCAGTCTTATTAAGTCTCATGACCCTAGGATACTCCACTTCACTGATTTTTTCGAGATAATTGCCGTAAGAGCCATTTTTTACGGTAATCTTCATACTGAGCCTAGTGCTCTTGTAACGCCATTTCTCGAAAATGAAAAACCTACAGCTATTCTTATGTGCGATTGGTCTAGTCGCCATTTCTACTCCGTCCTTAATTGCTCAATCCCAGGATGATTGGGTCGAATGGGGACACGTCGACGGGCTCAATCAGGGGGACTCCTTCGGTAGCTCAATGTCTCCCCTGGGTGACGTCAATAACGACAGCCACGACGACTACCTGGTCTCCTCACCGCAATCGAGCTCGTACCTACGCCGTGCTGGTGAGCTGAGCATTGTCAGCGGCAAAGACGATAGTATTATCGCTAGTGCCAGCGGCAGCAGCATCGGGCAGCAGATGGGTTACAGTATTTGCGTGCTCGGCCAGCACGATGGTGACGGTTTACTTAAAATCGCAGCCTCATCCCCTTTCTCGAATACCAGCAACGGAATGTTTTCTGGTGTTGTTATTATTTACGCCTTCGACCCAAGTACTTCGGAACTTTACTTGTGGCAGGAACTTGCGGGCGACAATGCCGGTGCAATGTTTGGCGCCAGCGTAGCAGCCCTCGACAACGACGGTGATGGTGACCTCGATTTAGCAGTAGGTTCACTTGGAGATGGCAAGCCACTCATTGGCCAACCGCTAGATGGTAGTATTAGATTCTTTAACGTCAGTAATTTGAGCGCTGACGAAACAGGTACAAATCCTCAATATGGTGTCTCAAACTCTGGCGAGATGTTCGGCTTTGCCATGTGTTATGCCGACATTAATGGTGACGAAGGATTGTTGATCGGCGCGCCATTCGCTGACATTAACAATTATGGTGCAGTTGTATTGTATACCGCATTAACTCATTCATCGACTACTCTAGCAAACGTATCACCGACAACAGATGCCAACCTTGGCTTCGCAGTTGCAGCGGGTAGCGACATTACCGGAGACGGCACCGCCGACTTCATCGCTTCTGCCCCTAACGCAGGGACCGGAACCGTTTTTGCTTGGGAGGGTTCACAGTTGACCGGTCAAGCACTGGATGGCAGCAACAACGGCGAAAAGTTCGGCTACAGTCTTGCCATCACCGATGACGCAAACTTTAACGGCTCCAATGACTTAGTGGTCGGCGCACCAGAAGCCGATAACGGCAAAGGCCGCTTCGCTGTCCACGATATGTCAAGTCCGTCTCAAGATGTCCTCCACGCTGAGGACGGCTTAACAGGGCAACTATTCGGCAGTGCTGTTGCGACTGCAGGTGACATTAACCAATCGACGAAATCAGAAATTTTAGTGGGTGCCATTGGCACAAACAACGGGACGGGCCGCGTTTACATTTATTCTCCGCCTGAAGAAGACATCGGCGCTATAGAGCTAGAAGTTGTAGGTAATTATGAATGGGAAACCGATATGAATCTAAATGCTACCAACCTATCTCAGGGCGGCGGAGGCAACCTTTACTGGTACATGGGTAGTCAAGCAGGATCTTCTGTCTCTAACGAAGGGTATAACCTAGATATTAGCGGCAATGTTCAGTTGTTGGCCATCACTGGTAACCCTGGCGTCCAAGCCCAATACACACACACTATCCCTGACACAATTGCCGATGGACAGTTACTCGTTTTTCAAGTAGTTGAAGACCGCAGTGGCTTCATTCGCTCGTCGACTATCGACGGCGGTAATGTTGTCGACCCAGGAGTAACAATGTTTGTTGATGGCAACCAAGCGGGTGCCCAAATACAAGTTCGAACAAAATGGGGCCTGCCTAATAGTCCGGTTTACATTTATGGTTCTGCGGCAACACCTAGTGGCAGTGCCTCAAATAGTGCGCCAGATGGCAATTGGGATTTGAACTTACGCAATGCAAAGTCTATCGGCAGTCCAGGTGATCAATCTGACTTGATTGGCAACTTCACCTCTGCGCCGATTAACGTGCCAGCTTCGCTGAGTGGCGTAACTGCATATTTCCAGGCGTACGATTGGGACTTCTTCCAGTCGGCGCTAACTCCGGTTCTGGTTGTTACCTTCCAGTAACAACCTATACGTATTACAAACGCACGTAATCGAAATCTGCCGCCTGACCATTCAAGTCTTTCAACGGTGGAGCAATCCAGCCGGCATACTTTCCTGGCTCGGTAACCGACACCATCAACGACGAAACGTACTGACGATCTTCATCCTTAGGTAACCACTTGTCTTGGTTGGCGACGAACTCGGCTTCGGTTAAAGGATTTCCTTGCGTGTCAAAACGATTATTAGCATAGATACCTATCGCACGGTTAAAACGACGATGAGGTAGACAGAACTCAAAGTCTATGTTTGCCTTAGCCAGAATGCGATTCCAGTAATCGACGCCTTTCTGATTGTCATCGAGGTAATCCGTACGCAACACTTCATTGAGCGCATTACGTAAAGGCACTTCTTCTTTAACGATCTTGCCGTCAACGAGTTTTTCGATGACATAAGATTCCTGCATCGCAGTATGCTCGGTGTACCTCTTCTCTTCGTAGCAGCGACCTTTTAGTCCAGCAGCAAAGAAGTTAGCAGCATTGGACGACACTTCTCCACCGTACAAGTCGGTAGAAGAACTAACCCAAAAGTTGATGTACCTTTGGATCATATCAAGTGGTACAACCCCATGCTCAGTAACATCAGCATCTGGATAAGCATTCATAACTTCGCACGTGCGCATAATCACCCGCCCAATACCCGTCTGCCCCACAAACAAGTGGTGCGCTTCTTCCGTTAACATAAATTTACACGTTCGCGCTAAAGGATCAAAGCCTGATTCGGCCAATGCCAGTAGCTGGAATTTACCGTCACGGTCCGTAAACATCGCGAACATAAAGAAGTCGAGCCAAGTCGTAATAGGCTCATTAAAGGTCCCCAGAATACGTGGACGATCTTCGTTACCGGAGCGGCGCTCTAGTAATTCATCTGCCTCGTTGCGCCCATCTTTGCCGAAGTACCGGTGTAGTAAGTAAACCATCGCCCATAGGTGCCGGCCCTCCTCCACGTTTACCTGAAATAGATTACGCATATCGTAAAGCGACGGCGCAGTATGGCCTAGCAAGCGTTGCTGTTCAACGGAAGCCGGCTCAGTGTCGGCTTGAGTAACAATAATACGCCGCAAGTCGGTGCGGAATTCTCCGGGCACTTCTTGCCAAGCATCCACGCCAGCGTGATCGCCGAACGAAACTTTACGGTCGGCGGCATGCGGCTCTAGAAAAATACCCCAACGGTAGTCCGGCATTTTTACGTGACCAAAGTGCGCCCAGCCATCAGACTCAACCGACACTGCTGTGCGTAGATAAATATCTTTATCTGCGAAATCAGTGGGACCCATTTGCTTCCACCAATCAAGATAGTCCGGCTGCCACTTTTCAAGAGCACGCTGCAAGCGCTTGTCAGAAGCGAGATCAACATTGTTCGGGATTTTAGATTCGTAATCGATTGTTGCCATGATTTATGTTCGGTTATAGTCAAACTGAGGGCGGCTAGGAGTACCGTAACACTGCAGTGCGCCCGTTTCACCAACTGCATTAGGGCGCTGGAAGATCCAGTTTTGCCATGCGGTAAGGCGTCCAAATATTTTTGTTTCTAGCGTTTCTGGCCCCGCATAGCGCAGGTTGGCTTCCATACCTGTAAGTGCATCTGGGCTATATGATGCGCGCTCTTCAAGGTAGAGGCGAATCTCATCTTCCCAGTCAATTTCATCCAGCGATTCGGTTGAAAGGCCGAGTGCGTCGGCATCTGCTGCCGCGACAATGCCCTGGGCATTCAAAACGGTCTCTGCCAATTCTGGGTCGCCTAAGAATCGTGTTTCGAGACGAGTCAGCCCGTTGCCCATCAAATACGGACCACCGTTAGCCATCGACACTCCGAGGTTCACGGTAACGTCAGCATCGTCAAGCACATAAAATCGGTCGGCGCCAAGAGCTAGCTCTAGCCAAGTACCGGCAAAAGCAGTGCCTTTGTCGGCAAGCGCGAAGAACGATTTAGCAGTCATATCGTATCGCTTTAACACGCGCTTGATAAACAACTGAACTTCGTCACAGAACCAATGCTTTTGGTTAGCCATTAAAAGATGATCAGCGTCTAGAGCAACCTGAACATCGCCGACGACACGTACGCTTACAACATTGATACCTTTCATGTTGACGCGCATTTGCACCAGAGCATCATCGAGTTCGCGAAACATTTTGAACATCCACCACTCGCTGCCCTGTGCGAATATTTCGCTGACATCATCCGTTCCAGCCGAATCAGGTAGTTCCAATGTCAATGCACCACAACGCGTTGTTTCGTTGTAAGTGAATTCAACCATAGAATATTTCAGTGAGCCTTCGCTAGATTGAGATTCGATGGCTTTCAATTCTACGCCTACGCGATCGGACTTGTCATCAACGCTATCAGCCAGATTACGGGCCATTTCAGTCGTTTTAGCAGCAAACTGTGACAATGGCGCTGTGGCATCGATTAGATTCCAGTCGATGGCTTTCTTACCCTTCATACCTTCGGCGAGAGAAGAGAACACATCCGCACGGTCGCGACGCACCATGCGCTTGTCAACAACGCGGGTTAATCCACCAGTGCCAGGCAACACAGCAAGCAACGGAACTTCAGGAAGAGAAACCGTGGAGTTCGAGTCATCTACTAGCAAAATTTCATCGCAAGCTAGAGCTAATTCGTAACCTCCACCAGCCGTAGCTCCGGCACAGGCAGCAAGCGATTTAATCCCTGAGAACTCGGAAGCGTCTTCGAGGTATAAACGAGTTTCATTGGTAAATTTGCAGAAGTTTACTTTCCAGTTATGGGTACTCGAACGCAACATCGTAATATTAGCCCCGGCGCAGAACACTTTTTCGCTAGCGCTATCAAAAATGATACAGCGCACTTGCGGGTGTTCAAAGCGAATACGTTGCACGGCGTCGGCCAATTCGATATCGACACCAAGGTCATAAGAATTTAGCTTCAGCTCATACCCGGGACGAATCCCGCCATCGGGGTCGACGTCCATTGATAAGCGCGCAATGTCACCATCGACTTTTAGTTGCCAATGCTTGTATGAATCGGGGTGAACCTGGAAGCTCACTACGGACGAAGAGTCTTGCTGTGTATTAGTGGACATATTTTCAAGGTCGCCTGCGGACCACGGGATACATAGTGAAGCATATTTTACTTGACAATGCAAGCCCATGCATTATATTGCGCACATGGTACTCGACTCCGCCCACCTTCTGAAGCTGCTCGGCAAGCGAGTGCGCCGCCTGCGCATGCAGCAGAACATGTCCCTGCAGAGCCTTTCGCTAGAAGCATTACTCAGCAGACGCTTCCTAGTAGAGATTGAGGCAGGTCGCGCTAACCCTTCCATATCGAAGCTGGCGTCCTTGGCGCACTCGCTGGGCATCACGCTCCGCAGTTTGTGCGATCTGCCGGTGCACACTATTCCGTACAACCGCATTTGTTTACTCGGCATTCGCGGCGCCGGAAAATCCACTCTCGGGCCTAAGCTTGCCGCGCAAATAGGTGTTGGCTTTCAAGAGCTCGATGACGCTATCGAAAACAAAGCCGGCATGCCGACTCGCGAGATATTTGAAATCGAAGGGCGCGATGGCTTTTTAAAGCGCGAGGCTGATGCCGTCGAAGATTGGTTGCGTGAGAACGACAGCGGTGTACTTGCTTTACCCGGGTCTATCGTCAATCACAACTTTGCCTACGAGCGCCTACTAAGCACGTGTACCACTATTTGGCTGAGCGCTTCAGCCGATACGCACTTCGAGCGCATTATTGCCCAGGGCGACACCCGCCCCCTTGAAGGCGGCCATTCGAATGCGATGAAACACCTTGATGGTTTATTGAAAGACCGCACGGTGGCCTACGAATGTGCCGACTTAACCATAGATACCTCTACGAAATCAATTGAACACTGCTTGCAGCAAATCACTTCGTTTTTGAGAGAGCGCCAGCAAACAGACGACTAGCTTTCGTTACCAGTCACAGTATCGGCCGCAACGCTTGGCGCTGAGGCGGAAGTGTCATTATCGCCGACATCGGCGCTACTCAAAACGAGCAACAGAGCGAGAATTGCGACAACGGAGCCTATAGCAAGCAAGGCTTCGGTGGGTCTCTCAGATCTTGAATTCACAGCTTTAAGGGGATGGTTAAGGGGAGGGCCAGCTTTCAGCCAACATCCAACCTTACTCTACTTTATTAACTCTTGCGGGAGAATATATGCGATTTTCTATACTTCGCTCTAACTACGGCTTATCAGTGACATGAACTCTGCCCGTGTGCGCGGATCTGACCGGAATGAGCCCAGCATGCATGAAGTGGTCGTAGAGCTAGCCTGCTTAGCCACACCACGCATCATCATGCACAAATGGGATGCCTCGGAGACGACAGCAACACCTTTTGCACCAAGAGCCTCTTGCACTGCCCGAGCTATTTCGACGGTCATGCGCTCTTGAACCTGGAGCCGGCGGGCGAACATATCAACAATGCGCGGCAATTTACTAAGGCCGATGACCTTGCCATCCGGAATATAAGCGACATGGACTTTGCCGTAAAAAGGCAACATGTGATGCTCACACAGAGAATAGAACTCGATGTCACGCACTAAAACCATTTCGTCGCAATCTTCCTTGAACAACGCACCGTTAACAATTTCGTCAATTTGCTGCTGATGACCACTAACAAGGTATTCGAGGCTTTTTGTGACGCGCTCTGGGGTGCGCAACAAACCATCGCGCTGGGGATCTTCGCCTATTGCCACAAGCATATGCTCGACGAGAGTCTTTAATTCTGGAGAAGCGGGGTCGCTCATGATTTTGGTCCAAAGTACTCGCAGCGGAAGTCGCGCGATTCTTGCAGGCAAAGACTAGCTATTTCTACCCCATCAGGCAACTCTGCGGCAATAATAGGCCAAAATGCAATCAGCAGATTTTCTGATGTAGGCACGATGCCCTGTAAAAAATCGATATCCAGATTTAAATTCAAATGGTCCACTGCTTGGACTATTTTCGCGTCAACGATGCGCATTAAGGCAGCGTAGTCCATCACCATGCTCGTTTCGGCATCAACCGCCCCTTTGACGGTGGTGGTAAACGCGTAACTATGCCCGTGCCCGTTCGGGCTAGCACAAATCCCGTAGACCTCACGGTTTTTCTCGAGAGTCCAATCATCGCGGTACAAACGGTAAGCGGCACAAAATTCGGTTTGGTAGCTGATTTGCATTATTAGATTTTAATTATACCTTACAATCTGCCTATGTCCAAAGCCACTCCCACAGTGTTTTGTGCGCGCTCGATGACTCTCGGCGCAGTATTGATGCTCAGCTGTATTCTCATCGGCAAAGCGATTGTCGTACCCTTGTTTCACGAGTTGAGCACGCCAAGCGAACAGCTAACTCTAGAATTGGTGCAAGATTCCCTAGTGCAGCACTCCATTTTTTCTCCATCTAGTTCCGATTTGTTGCTGGCTGGCGCTGCTGGCATGGTCGACAGTCTCGACGACCCCTACGCCGCTTTCATCCCGCCAGCAGATATCCGTGATTTCAAAGAAGAATCCACTGGATTATTCGGTGGTATCGGAGTCATGCTCGACAAAGACTGGCGAATTATTTTCCCCCTACCAAACAGCGATACTGCAAAGCAAGGCATCACCACTGGCGACACGATACTAGAAATTGATGGTAAAAATGTTTCGACCATGGATTCTGCAAATATAACTACCAAATTAAGCGGGAGACCGGGCACCACTGTTGGTCTTAAACTTCGCAAGCTAAATGGCGAGATTGTCGAGCGTCAAGTCAAGCGCCAGCCAGTGCCATCTATTACGGTAAGCGACGAGTCCATCATCGATGCAGAACATGGCATTGCCCACGTGAGCATCAAGTCCTTTGCGTCAAGTACTCCCGATGAGCTCGCTTCTGCTCTGCAGCGTCTTAACGCTTTGGGCATGCAAGCCTTGATTTTAGATTTGCGCTTCAATTTAGGAGGGCAACTCCAAGATGCCATTGACGTAGCTTCGTATTTCCTTAGTGGAGAAATAGTTTGCCGATTACGTCCACATGTTGGTGATGAATATTTGAAGTATGCTGATGCTCAACTAAGCGCATATCCTGACTTGCCGGTTATTGTATTGGTTAATGAATTAAGCGCCTCCGGGTCCGAAGTGGTCGCCGCTGCTTTACGTGATCACCGACGCGCCAAACTCATGGGAACACGCACTTACGGCAAAGGAGTCTTTCAAAAAGTACTCAGTTTCCGCGACCCTGGTTTCGCAATTAAGTTTACTGCTGGTTACTACTTAACTCCGAGTGGCGAGATCATCGAAAGCAAGATTAAGGATGACGGGAAGCCTCACGGTTTGTTGCCCGATTTTGAACTCGAAAAACAAACGGACGCGACGTGTAATGCCATTAAACTATGGGCAAGTCGCATTCGAGTTCCTGAAAAGTATGCCGCAGAAGTTGCAGAGTTGTTCCCAGAATATTTGCAGCACCCAAGGCCAGAGGATGCTTGGATTGATACAGCAGCGCAGCAGCTTATAGCGGACTTGAAACAATGACCAGCGAAACGCAATTCATTTTAGGTATTGAATCGTCATGCGATGAAACCGCGGCGGCTATTGTTGCCGACGGCAAGCAAGTTGTTTCTTCTGTGGTGCACAGTCAAATCGACGAGCACGCGGCCTGGGGCGGAGTTGTTCCGGAAATAGCTGGACGCTCGCACTTGCGCTCTATCCGCACTGTTGTCGATCAATGCTTGACTGAGGCCAACATGCGCCCTGAACAGTTGTCCGGAGTCGCTGTCACTAACCGGCCTGGCCTGATGGGCTCGTTGTTGATTGGCGTGACTGCCGCTAAAGCGCTTTCTTATGCATGGCAAAAACCGATCGTCGGCGTGCACCATATCGAGGCGCATATTTACGCAGCGCTAATGTCCATCGAGCAACCGACGTTTCCGTTTATAACTTTAGTCGTGTCTGGCGGACATACTTCTCTGTATCGCAGCGACTCGGCGCTCGAACACCAACTTCTTGGCGCAACGCGTGATGATGCCGCCGGGGAATGTCTCGACAAAGCTGCCGCGATGCTCGAGCTAAGTTACCCTGGAGGTCCATCGATTCAAAAAGCTGGTGAGCACGGTGATCCAAAATCGTTTCAGTTTAAACAACCGATGCTCAATCGTGAATCCCTAGACTTTTCTTTCTCTGGTATGAAAACAGCATTGCTATACAAACTGCGTGGCCCAGGCAATCGCCTGACCGACCCATGGATTGTCGATCGCAAGCACACTGCCGATGTGTGCGCTAGTTTTGAGCATGCCGTAGTCAGTACCCTAGCGCGCAAATGTGTTCGCGCCTGTCAACAACACGACATCCAACAGGTCTTAGTAGGTGGCGGCGTTGCATGCAACCTGCGCTTGCGGCGAATAATGGGCGAGTTATGCGCGGAGCATAACATTCAAGCTACATTCGCCCCGCCGGCTTACTGTACCGACAACGCCGTAATGATCGCTGGACTAGGATATGAATTGTTTGCGGCGGACAAAGCCGATAGCCTCAACCTCGACGTTTTTGCCCAAGCATAATGAATCGCCAACAACTTCAAAAATTATTGCAGAGTGTACGAGAGAACGACACTAGCATTGAACAAGCGGTTGATGAAATTGCAGCGACTGCGATTCACAGCAGCGATGTTGCGCAATTAGATTTGCACCGCGAGTTACGCTGTGGTGCACCAGAAGCTGTTTACTGCGAAGGTAAAACCATTGAGCAGTGCGCTACTATCGCCGCGCAGTTTGTGGAAACAAAACATAAGGCACTGTTCACGCGTTGCACTGCGCAGCAAGCAGCGGCCATCCTTGAGGTGCTTGGCGATGGCGATTACTTTGCGGATGCCAATTGCATTAGTTATTTGCCTGATGGCGCCACCGAACTTGCGCATGATGTCGTTGTAGTGTGTGCCGGCACTTCTGATTTGACTGTGGCGCGCGAGGCGGTTGTCACCCTCAACTGGCTTGGCTGCAATGCCGAACTCATCAACGATGTTGGCGTAGCAGGCATTCATCGTCTCCTCGACAAAACCGTGCGTTTGCGCGCAGCCGAGTGCGTGATTGTTGTTGCTGGTTTCGAAGGAGCTTTGTGCTCAGTGGTTGCGGGCTTAGTCTCTAGTCCAGTAATCGCTCTACCGACCAGTGTGGGCTACGGTGCCTCATACGAGGGCTTAGCCGCTCTTTTGGCGATGCTGAACAGCTGCAGCCCTGGTGTAGCCGTCGTTAATATCGATAATGGTTTTGGCGCAGCAATGATGGCCGACCGCATCGTAAACTTGGCATGATTTTTGCGATAATGGCGTAATGTTGTTTTCTGCCATCGTCATGGCTAGCTGTATTCAAGCGTCAACCCAGCAGCCAGTCATTGCCATAACTAAAAGTGGTCTACATGTCGAGGCCGTTGATTGCAAAGTCGGTGACCTACAGCTAGCAACACCGCTCGGGCGCCTACTTTGCGCAATCGACCCCGTTGTTGAAATTCGCGACTTTAGTCTTAGCGCCTTACCACTTTTAAAGCTGAGGGAAGCCGGAGTGTTTTCGCACGACGAGTGGTTGACAGTGCTAAGCCAAGCGGGTTTGCTCTCTATCTTGCTGAAAGAAACAGAGCAAGTGTCATTGCACTTTCCAGAGTCCGTAATCGGTTACGATCTTATTCAAAGCTGGGCAGCGCAAACCAGTAACCTGCCACCAAGCATCAAACTCGACGAGCGAGTAGAGAAACTATACAAAACATATTTAAGGCAAAGTGGCTTGCAGCGCTTGATTCTTGGCACTGAGTTACGCGACATCATTTCTGCAAGTTCTAACAAAAACTCCGAGCGCAACCTAAGTTATACCCAAATCGGTGATGAGTTAAAGAGTACCGATGCCATACGGCGACGGATTGGCTTACAGATCGCGACGAAGCAATCCGAAGTGATTTACATGCATCAAATACTGGCCATGACGATTGCCGACTCTAGCGCGCAAGTACGGGACACAGCCGCTCAAGCTAGCGCAGCGTTGCATCAACATGCGGCGCG
>CAWWAN010000025.1:0-15476 GCA_963934925.1 uncultured bacterium
CTAATACCGGTAATACGGAGTCTTGGCGCTTTGAGACCTCAGCAGCTATTTTGCCTGCGATATCACTGAACATTGCGCCAATAGGGCCATCAGGATCGGAAACAAAAGTTGGCACGCCTGCATCGCCACCTTTGCGCAATTCAACTTGCAGTGGCACGCTACCCAAAAATGGCGCATCGAAGGCATCCGCAATTTGTTCGCCGCCACCTTTGCCGAACATCTCTCCGGTCATATTTTCAATTACGCCCAACACCGGAGTTTTCACTTCAACGGCCATTCCCATTGCGCGGCGCACATCGGTCAGCGAAACTTCTTGCGGCATGGTCACAACTACGATGCCGGTTAATGGCACCAACTGCGCTACTGAAAGTTGTGCATCTCCGGTGCCCGGAGGCATATCTATCAATAAATAATCAAGCTCTCCCCATTCTACATCTTGCAGGAATTGTTCAAGTGCGCGGTGCAGCATCGGGCCACGCCACATTACCGGCTGGCCGTCTTCGATGAGGTAACCGACCGACATCGTTTTTACTCCATGCTCTTTAATCGGGTAAAGCGTTTTGCCTTTGCCTTCTGGACGGCGCGTGGCCCCCATCATCACTGGAATATTGGGTCCATAGACGTCAGCGTCCAAGATGCCCACTGCGGCGCCCGTCGCTGCTAGTGCGGTGGCGATGTTTACCGTACAGGTCGATTTGCCGACTCCACCTTTACCCGAGGTAACAGCGATGACGTTTTTCACATTGCCACCAAGCTTGTTTGATGGCGGCAGCGAAGTCTTTACATTTGCCGTGAGGTTAATCGTCACCTGCGAGACAAAATCGAGAGCCAGGACGGCCGCTTCCGCTTCCGCTTTGAGTTGGTCTTTAACCGGACAAGCCGGAGTTGTTAACTCTAAATCAAACTTGACGATGCCATCACAAACCGCCAAATTCTTGATAAATTCAAGAGTGACGATGTCTTTATGAAGGTCTGGGTCTTGAACGACGCGGAGAGCATCGAGGATGAGTTGTTTTTCTTGGTCGCGTGACATGATTCAGTAATGGGTTGGGCTAGGGCCGGTGCGGCGTTATTATAAAGTAATGCCCACATCGAAGGAGTCCCCAAAACGCGCAGTTGTCTTGCTTTCGGGCGGATTAGATTCTGCAACCGTTGCTGCGTGTCTTATTCGCGATGGCTTTCAAGTTACGGCATTGAGCATCGACTATGGTCAGCGTCATTCTGTCGAGTTAAAGGCGGCCGCTGTCATTGCGCACGAAGTCGGGGTAAATGAACATCGAGTGATGAAACTTGATTTGCGCGCGTTCGGCGGGTCGGCATTGACGGATGAAACGTTAAGCGTGCCGAAAACAAAAGACAGTACCGATGTTGTGCATGCTGATATCCCAATCACTTATGTGCCAGCACGTAATACGATTTTCTTGTCACTGGCATTAGGCTTAGCGGAGGCTGTTGGTGCTTGCCAAATTGGTATCGGTGTTAATGCCTTAGATTATTCAGGTTATCCCGATTGTCGCCCGGAATTCGTTCATAAATTTGGCGAGTTAGCGAATTTGGCTACACGAGAAGGGGTTGAGGGGCGCCCGATAAGCCTTTACACGCCATTGTTGAATTTAACGAAAGTAGAAATTCTAAAACTTGCGCATCGGCTGCAGGTGCCCGTTGGTAAAACCATCAGTTGCTATGATCCCGATGAACACGGCACGCCATGCGAATTGTGTGACTCCTGCCGCCTTCGCAGCCAAGCACAGCGAGAGTTATGTCTTTAGAAATCATTCAAGCTGAAGCTGCTGCCCTCTACGAGATTCGTCATCGCAATTTGCGTGTCGGCCAACCGGTGGGCACCGAACGCATGCCAGGTATCGATGAGCATCCTGATACGATTCATTTGTTATTAACGCAGAACGGTGAAGGCATTGGCTGCGCCACTTTCATGCCCGAGCCAAGTCAAGATTCTAAATGGCGGTTACGCGGAATGGCAATAGATGAAGCACATCGCCGCCAAGGCCATGGTGAACGACTCATTGATTACTTTCTAAATATTGAATCAGGTGGAGTTTGGTGTAACGCCCGGACCTCGGCCCTTAAGTTCTACCAACATTGCGGATTTGTCGCCGAGGGCGAAGAGTTCGATATTTCTCCAATCGGCCCACACTTCATAATGCGCAGGAAATAAACCGCATTCGGGGGCGTTACAATATTGGCATGATAGATTTGATAGAGAGAGAAGTCCCTGATGAACAATTGCAGGCCATTGCCCGGCTGGTTCAGTTGGTTGATACATTAAGGATTCATTGTCCATGGGATCGCAAGCAAACTGTTGCTTCTCTTACCCCACATTTAATTGAAGAGTGTCACGAGTTCGCTGACGCTGTCGCAAAGAAGGATAATGAGAATACTTGCGAAGAGATAGGCGATTTGTTGATGGGCGCTTTCATGGTGGCGCGCGTTGCTCAAGACGACGATAGTTTTAGTATTGTTGAAGTGTGCGACAATGTTTGTGAGAAATTAATCAGACGCCATCCGCATGTTTATGGTGAAACTGAAGTCGCTGATGATGGCGAAGTGCTAAAAAACTGGGAGCAAATAAAGAAGCAAGAAAAAGTGGACAAGGGTGAAGAGAAATCGGCGCTATCTGGAGTGCCGTCCTCGTTGCCAGCATTGTTGAGGGCTTACCGAGTGGGCCAGAAGGCTTCGAACTCTGGTTTTGATTGGCCCGATCTAGAGGGGCCGACTGCTAAGGTTGAAGAAGAGTGGGTTGAGCTGCAAGAGGCTATCGCCGGTGGTGACAAGCAGCGCATCAGCGATGAGATGGGCGATATGTTATTCGCTTTAACCAACATGGCGCGCAAGTTAAAGATAGAACCCGAGATGGCGCTACGTGGTACGGTCGAGCGCTTCACATCACGCTTTAATCACGTCGAACAGCAACTCGGGGACAAGCTGGGCTCCGCAACTCTTGAAGAGATGGACGCGCTGTGGGACGAGGCCAAATCTAAAGAATAATAACTAAAATCTTGACCGACCTGCTATGTCGCATATATACTTCTCGTCCTTAGGTGGGGAAGTGGCGCAATGGTTAGCGCACAAGCCTGTCGAGCTTGGGGTTGCGGGTTCGAGTCCCGTCTTCCTCGCCACTTTAAAACAGAAAACAGCTGCTTGACGCGTCAAGCAGCTGTTTTTTTATGGGTTCAAACCCTACTTGTACCAGTCAGGTCTGGCCATCGATTTGTCCGGTAGCTGAATCTTATGCTTCCGTGTTTTAGCAGCTTCTGCATTCCAGTCGAAAATGCCGTAGTATCTGAAATGGCCTTTGCTGTCGTTAACGATCATGTAGTACTTTCCGTACGGTCGGTTGACAGTCACTTCTCCGAGGTGATCAAGACGCTCGGTGGTACCAGCGTTTGAACTGCCTCCGCGCTTACCAATATTGGCATCGCTTTCAGCGGGCTTCATTGTGAAAACTCCTTCATCAGCGCGATCGCCATTGGGGGAGCGAACTACGAAAGTCACCATTGGCAAAATGGTCGCTGAGATTATTTTGATGTGCTCACCGCCGGGCGTGGAGGGACCCATTTCGGTAATGAATGGCTGGAAACCATGGCCAGCAATTAACAAATACTTGTTTTTGCCATCCGCTTCGACCACGGCGTGATATTGACCATGCTTAGGTGTTTTATATTCGTGAACCACGTCAGCGCGTCTTGGCTTACGCATATAATCAGGTTCAGGGATTGTTTTTAGCAAAGAACAAAACACACCACCGATGGGGTAGCCTGTCACCGAGTCAACGACGTGAGCGACATAAAGAGTTTCGTTAGCACCTGGCTTTGGCGGCGCGGGTGGAGGTGGCGCAGTGTTTGAAACTTGCGGGCCAGTACCAGCGACGGTAGCGGAAGTGTCTGGGGCTTTGGTTGTTGTACCACCACCGCAAGCAGTCAAGCTAAGCATGGCTGCTGCGAGAAAGTAAACTAAGTTATTTGAGCTCATGATCTTTCAGGGAATTCGAGTTTTTCGGCGCCTGTAACGGCAGCGTAAGTTAAATTGGATATGTCGAGATCAGCTTCAGCAAGTTGAGCCTCGGCAGCAGAGCCATGGATGACCGGGCTTTCCGGTTGGAATACAGTACAACAATCGGGCACCGGCTGTGTCGAAAGCTCGAAAGTTCCTATGCGTTTTGCCAACTCGATTGCTTCGGTCTTGTCCATGCCGATAAGTGGACGCAGCACCGGTAGTCCTGATGCGTCTTCAATCGCCGCAATATTTTGCATGGTTTGGCTAGCCACTTGACCAAGCGATTCGCCCGTAATGAGAGCTTTACAGCGGTTTCTTTTAGCCATTGCAGTTGCAATGCGCTGCATGGCGCGACGATATAAAACCGTGCGGTATGAAGCCGGGCAGTTATCGCGGATGGCCTCTTGATACGGGGCGAATGGAATCATGTGCAGGATGGTACGGGGTTGATACTCGCCAACTTTTTCAGCTAAGCGAATAATCTTTTCACGCGTTTGCGGGCCAACATGAGGGAAGCTATAAAAACTTATAAACTCCATGCGCATGCCGCGCTTCATGCACATCCATGCTGCGACGGGTGAGTCGATTCCGCCAGAAAGTAAACACATGCCGCGCCCCATCGATCCGACGGGTAAACCACCGTAGCCTTTATGGCGACGTGCAAACACGGAAGCCAACTCTTCGCGGATGTCCACTTCCAAATTTAGTTCGGCGTTCTGCAAATCCACTTTTAGTTGCGGATGCAGAGGCAATACGGCCTCAGCAATTTTTTGAGTTAACTCACGCGAGCGCAGAGGAAACTGCTTGTTCGCGCGTTTTACTGTAATGCGAAACGATACTTCATCACGTCCGGAGAAATCATTGATTAGCGCTTCGCTCACACATTCGATAGTGCGCGCAATAATTAAATCGGCATCGAGATAAGTAGTCGTTGCTGGAGATACCGAAGTAATACCAAACACTTTAGAGGCACGTTCAGCAAATGGTGCGAGATCTATGTCGGCGTTACAGGTGATGCGTCCACGCTGGCGACTAGTTTTGAAACCAGGCACATCTTTAAGAGCAACTTTGAGGTTGTCGCATAAAGCGTGTTCGAAGGTGTTGCGGTTGCCACCTTTGAGTCCGAGTTCGCCGTAGCGAATGACTAGTGAATTTTGATTGCTCATGAAAAAGTTAGCGGGGGGTCTTCCCTAAATGTGGTGGCTATTCTAGAATCTCCGGCCTGTAGGGCGATTAGCTCAGTTGGCTAGAGCATCTCGTTTACACCGAGAGGGTCAGGGGTTCGAGTCCCTTATCGCCTACCATCCTACTTTTAGCTATCTTTTAGCACATTTGGTCGTAAAATAGTTTTATGAGCACACTAGTACTCCTAGCGACCATGCTTGCGTCGCAGTTTGGTCTTCCGCAGGTCGAAAAAGCCACTTTTGCCGCGCATTTTGCTAGTGATTCCGTTGTAGTTGGCAGAGTAGTCGATTTGGTTGTAACTGCTGACATACAAGATGGTTGGCACATTTATGACCCGCTGCAAAACCCTGAATTTGGCATTCCAGTATCGATTACGATCAAGGGAGGTAGCTTCGAGGCAGCAGGTGACTTAAAGTCATCCCAGGCAGCCCAGCGCCACGTTCTAGGCGCTGGCGACATGGAACTTGTCTACTTGTGGCAGGCTGGGTCTCCGTCCTTTGTGGTACCGGTAAGGGTTAATGCCGAAGAGGGTGAAAAGACCTTAGTCGCCGAGGTTACTTATCAAATATGTAACGACCAGCAGTGTTTGCCAGTTAAGACAAGTCGGGTGTTGGCTAAGATAAATGTCAAACCTGGTTTGAAAGACTTGCTGCACGGTCAGGTTAGTGTCAGTGCCGAGGCTAGTGGCGAGTTTGCCCCTAACTCTGAAGTTGAACTGATCTTCAGTTTCGAGGTTGAAGACGGATGGCACATCTACGGCACTGACCAAGACGCTGAGTTGGGTGTGCCGTTGCAATTAATAGTAGAAGGTGCTGGCGTTGAAATAAGTCAGGCTTTGTCGTCTGCAACTGAGCCCATCCCACACCTCGAACGTATTGGCAATATGAAATTGCAGTACTTGTTTATGGAGGGTGCATTCAAGTACAGCGCAAAAATAAAGTTTGGCGATGAAGTGCCTAACGATTTTTCTTTTGCTATGACGTGGCAGACATGTAATGACTCTGTATGCCTTCCTCAAGAGACTAAAGTGTTTGAGAAACCGTCTGGAGTTACAGGTTCTATTTCCAGCGGAGATTTTCCCGGTGAGGGTGGTCTTCCAACGGACTTCTGGAAATTTATTTTTGCTGCGATAGCAGCGGGATTTGCGACCTTGCTAACGCCTTGTGTGTTCCCAATGATTCCGGTAACTATTTCGTATTTCACGAAACGCGCTGAATCAGGTAAAGGCACGCCGTTAGGTAATGCTACGGCTTACGCGAGCGGTATTGTCTTTACATTTGCCGGCATTGGAGTTGGCGCAGCACTAGCGTTGGGGCCCGGTGGCGCAAACATGATTGGCTCTAATCCGTGGGTAAACTTAGCAATAGGCTTGCTGTTCATGGTTTTGGGTATTTCATTGCTTGGTTTTTTCGAGATACAGCCACCCAAGTTTCTCGCCGATTTTGCCTCTAAGAAACAAGCAGACGGCGTTACGAAGAGTGGGTATCTTCCGGTGATGCTGATGGCGATTGCGTTTAGCATTACGGCATTTACTTGCACGGTAGGTTTCGTTGGCGCAATATTTGTGCTTGGCCTACAAATGGGTTTGCCGTATCTAATTGGCGGCATGTTTGTTTATGGCTTGAGCTTTGCTTTGCCTTTCTTCTTCTTAGCACTATTCCCGTCACGCATTCAGTCGATGCCAAACGCGGGTGGCTGGATGAACACGGTAAAGATTTGCGCTGGCTTTATTGAACTGGTTGCTGCTGTTAAATTCTTTTCAAACAGTGATTTGTTTTGGGATTGGCAAATACTTACTTGGCCAGTCGCTTTGTCCATTTCCGGAATAATAACTTTGGCATGGGCGCTCTATATGCTCGGGTTCTACAAGCTGCCCTATGATTTTGAAAAGCCAAAGGCGACCCCAGGCCGCGGCCTGTTTGCCGGCTTGCTTTTGATTTTAGTGGTAAGCATGTTCCAGGGCGCCAGCGATCGCGATCATCAATACCCCGGTGCGGTACTAGCTTTTTTGCCACCGAAGGATTATGGCTTAAACCACGTTGATGAGAATGGGCATAAAATAGGTGCTGCAGACTTGTCATGGATTGAAGACTACACCGAGGCTTTCGCTATGGCTAAAGAGTCCGAGACGCCACTGTTTATCGATTTTACCGGTGTCACTTGCGTGAACTGTCGCCGCATGGAATACGAGATTTTTCCACACGCTGATGTAAGGCCATTGCTGGAGCAGTTTACTCGTGGTGAATTGTGGGTCGACAAACCTCCTCATGGTGCGTTCAATACCAAATTGCAGATTGAGCGATTCAGCCAAATTGCACAGCCCTTTTATGCGATTATCGACCCTCGTGACGACGAGACTCTAATCACTTTCCCGGGGTATGACCCCGACCCTGTAAAGTTCAGCAATTTCTTGCAAGCCGGGCTAGACGCTTACAATAAAAAGTAATGAAGGTGTTAGTCGGTGATGGTTGCGGGAATCGCTTCGCTTTAATCGATGCGGGCGCAATGGCCGCTTCTGAGCTTTCTCCCGGCTTAGTCCTTCATCAATGCCGAGATATGGATAT
The DNA here is from genome assembly GCA_963934925.1 of uncultured bacterium. Classification (GTDB taxonomy): domain Bacteria; phylum Planctomycetota; class UBA1135; order UBA1135; family UBA1135; genus JAPKEZ01. The sequence continues at coordinate 7,764 of CAWWAN010000025.1, forward strand.
TGACGGCTTATTGGTTTTAGACGGCGTCAAACTCAGCATCTACAACGCCGACGGCAGTGATGGTGACGCTTGCTTTAATGGCTTGCGCTTGGCGGCCGTTGCTAGCGACTTAGACGAGGGTGTCTTTGAAATGGCTGGTCATCAAATATCCTGGAGCAAAGTAGATGGCGATATAGAGCTTGAACTGCCTTATGTCCCTTCAGATTTTGAATATGATTCTATAACGATAGATGGCGTCGAAGTGGTAACGGTTAATTTTTCTAACCCACACGCCATAGTAAAAAACTATTCAGGTTACGAACAAGAGTTCGCTGAAAAACTGCAATCTGACAGCGAGAACTTTCCGCAATCGGTCAATGTCGAGTTTGCCAAATTCCCTTATGAGAATGGCGAAATATCGGCGAGAATTTTTGAGCGCGGAGTTGGCGAAACATTGGCCTGCGGAACCGGCGCAGTGGCGCTAGCAGCTGACGCATGGAATGCCGGGTTTGAAGGCGAAATAACAGTGAAAACATGGGGTGGAAGCCTGTTTCTGAGCAAGTTGGAGAATGGCCAAATCAGCCTGCGTGGGGCGGCTAGATTAACCGGAAATATCGACTTAGAATTAGTTTAAAAGCGTTTATTTTAGGGGTGCGCTATGGCAAAATACGGCGTCCTTTTTAGGGGCTAATCCCCTTGCAATATGGCTGATTCTTTACCTACAAACCTAACCCAGATGCCCGACGCGCTAATCGAAAAAGAGATGCGCGATTCGTTCCTGACATATGCAATGTCGGTTATTCATGACCGCGCTTTGCCAGATGTTCGCGATGGCCTTAAGCCTTCTCAGCGCCGTATCTTGGTGGCGATGAATGACCTTAATTTGCGTCACAACGCTAAGTACCGTAAGTGCGCGAAAATCGCTGGTGATACTTCTGGTAACTACCACCCACACGGTGAGTCTGTTATCTATCCGACGTTGGTGCGTATGGCGCAGCCATTCCGTTTGCGTCACTGTTTGATTGACGGCCAAGGTAACTTTGGTTCTATTGATGGCGACCCTCCAGCTGCGATGCGTTATACCGAGGCGCGCATGGGTGGCCCGGCCGAAGAGATGTTGGTTGACCTTGATAAGGATACCACTGACAAGCGCACCAACTACGATGAAACTAGAACCGAGCCAACAGTGCTGCCAGGTAAGTTTCCTAACTTGTTGGTGAACGGTTCAGAGGGTATTGCCGTGGGTATGTCGACAGCGTTGCCTCCGCATAACTTGCAAGAGGTAATCAATGCCATTCGTTTGGTGATGGATAACCCCAAATGCACAGTTAAAGATTTACTGACGGTCATTACGGGCCCTGATTTCCCGACAGGCGGAATCATTTGTGGGCGTTCAGGTATTGCTGAAGCCTTTAAAACGGGTCGCGGCAAGATCACCTTGCGTGGCCGCATTCATCATGAAGAGGCCAAGAACGGCAAAGGGCGCAATAAGATTGTGTTCACTGAAATACCGTACGAACGCGAGAAAACAGCCATCATCGAGAAGATTGCTGACGAGGTAAAGAGCGAGCGTATCGAAGGTATCTTCGACATTCGCGACGAATCTGACCGTGACGGTATGCGCGTGGTTATCGAGCTGAAGAAAGACGGTGATCCAATTGTCATTGAGAACTTGTTGTACAAGTACACGCCATTGCAGACGACTTATGCGATTCGCAACACAGCGCTAATCGATGGACAGCCGCGAACTTTGACCTTGAAGGAGTTGATTGAGGCTTTCCGCGATCACCGTTTCGAAGTGATTCGCCGCCGGACGCAGTTCTTGCTGAATAAAGCTCAGGCGCGTTTGCACATTCTGGAAGGTTTGATGATTGCGATTCAGGCTATTGATGAAGTCGTTGAAATCATTAAAGCCTCTGCTAATACCGGAGAAGCTCGCGAAACACTCGAGGCTACTTTCGCTCTAACACCGATTCAGTCACAAGCGATTGTTGATATGCGTCTGGGTCGTTTGACGGGACTCGAAGTCGTTAGGTTGCAAAAAGAGATCGACGATTTGATTACCGAAATCGCGTGGCTAAAGCGCTTGCTTGCCGAAGACGAATTGGTATTCGATATCATTCGAGAAGATTTGACGGACATCGAAAGTAAATATGCTGAGCCGCGTCGCACTTCGATCGGCGAAGGTATTCAAGACTTCTTGACCGAAGATTTGATTACCGAAGAAACCATGGTAGTGACCATTAGCTCTTCGGGCTATGTCAAACGCACTGTCGCCGATACTTATAGCGCTCAAGCTCGTGGCGGACGCGGTATTACTGGTGGTAAGTCGAAAGACGGCGATGTGTTATCGCATCTGTTCGTGTGTTCGACTCACGATTACTTGTTGGTGTTCACCGACCGTGGGCGCTTGTTCTGGCTTAAGGTTTATCGCCTGCCCGAGCAGGATCGTACGGCCAAGGGGCGTTCAATTCGTAACCTCATCGAAGGAATCCAGCCAGATGAGGAAATTCGTTCCGTTATCGCAACGCGTAACTTCGATGAAGGCGAGTACTTACTGTTCGCCACCGAGCAAGGTAAGGTTAAGAAGACGGAGCTCTCCGCATACTCGCGTCCGCGTAATAGCGGCTTGATTGCCACTAAGCTAAACGACGATGATCGCCTGATTGGCACTCGTTTGGTAAGCGCCGGCGATCATGTGATGATTGTTACTGCTGGCGGGCAAGTAGTACGCTTTGATGAAGCCGATGCGCGTCCGATGGGGCGTAATGCCGCTGGTGTTAAAGGTGCGAGACTCAAGGCTGGTGATAAGGTCGTTGACCTGGTTGCGGGCAACGAGGACGAATACTTGCTCATTGCCTGTGAAAACGGTTATGGTAAGCGTACACGCATTGGCGAGTTCCGCTTGACTAAGCGTGGCTCTCAAGGAGTGGTTGGTATTAAGGCGAATGATCGTAACGGCCCGGTAGTGAATGCGCGTAACGCATCACGCTGTTCCGATGTGCTGTTCTCGACGGCATCAGGCATGTTGGTTCGCACTAAGGCTGAGGATATTTCAATCCAGGGGCGCGCTACTCAGGGCGTACGCTTGGTGAATCTCAAGGCCGGCGACAAGTTAATTGCACTTGCGGCAATCCCTCAAGAACAAGCCGAAGAGTCTGCTGACGTAACTGCGACGGAGTGAATACATGTTAAAAACAATCAACGATGAAATTAAACAAGCCATGCGTGACAAAGAAAAGTTACGCTTGCAGACCCTGCGTTCGCTAGTTAACGATTTTAAGAATGCTGGTATTGATAAGCGCGGTAACGAGGGTCTCACCGAAGAGGTTAACTCTCCAGCTGAATTTTTGACTGATGAAGAGATGATAAAGATTGTTCAGTCAGCAGCTAAGAGTCGCCGCGAATCTATCGAACAATATGTTGCTGGCGGTCGTCAGGATCTTGCTGACATCGAACAGGCTGAGTTAGATATTCTTTCCGAATTCTTGCCAAAACAGCTTGACGATGCCGAGCTCGAATCTATTGTGAAAGCAGCAATAGCTGAAACTGGAGCGTCATCCATGGCTGACATGGGAGGCGTGATGAAAATCGTGCAAGTGCAAATTGCGGGTCGCGCAGACGGCAAGCGCGTTTCAGGGGTTGTGCGCCAGTTGTTAGGTTAAATCAATGACGGGTATCTCAAAAGTAGAGCAGCCAAAGAAATCGTCAGCGGTTAAGTGGGCCTGCTTGGGCGTTGTTTACTTCTGTCTTATCATTTTCATGTCATTGTCCTCTATCGATAAAGCAATCGATACGTCACAAGAAATGGGCGTCTACCAGATAGACAAAACTCGCGAATTCTTAGGCAACGAAAAAGCCCAAGAAATGAAAGAGTTTTTCGACGAACGTATGAATGTCGAAGAAGTCCCTACAGATAACGCAGCCACAGATACGCAGTAGCGATAATAATCGACATTATCATTAGCGGAAAGGCCGTCTTCAAAAAGGTTACGAATTTAATCGGATGACCTGCGCGCTCGGCGAATCCTGCGACAATTAGGTTGGCGCTGGCGCCAATCAAGCTACCATTGCCACCGAAACATGCGCCTAGTGAGAGCGCCCACCACACAGTTTGTTGTTGTGCGGCATCGAGGCCAACTCCGTTTTCTGCCAGCTGAGCGAATGCCTCCTTGAGGGTTGGAATCATTGTCGCAACGAACGGAATGTTGTCGACGATAGCCGAGGCAATCGCGGATATCCATAGTACGCCTAGGGCTAGCGCTTTAGTGACCCCGGCTGTATCTGGGATGCCGTCGGTAAGCCCCACAACTTGCGCAGCGAGTATCTCGAGAGCGCCTGCATGTTCGAGGCCTCCGATGATAACAAACAGGCCAACGAAGAAGAATATAGTTACCCACTCAACTTCGCCTGAAGTGTGGTGGACGTTCTCGCTTTTTTCCTCTGCGTTCTTGCCGAAGTTGTCGAGCAACAAGAGTAGCGCTGCACCTGTCATTGCCACGGTTGCAGGCTCTATGCCCATCGGATGTCCTAGTACAAAACCGATTAAGACCAGGATAAGAACAGCTAATGATTTTATAAGCAGCTTTGGGTTGGTAATGGCCTCGGATTCTCTGAAATCTAAAACACGCTGGCGGGCTTCGTCACTGGCATACAGCTTACGTCCCCATAAAATGTAAATAGGAAGAAGCGTTGCAATGAATACCAGCGGCACAATTGGCGCGATGTGCACCAAGAAGTCATTGAAGGTTACGGACTCGACCATCGAGCCAATCAGAATGTTTGGAGGGTCGCCAATTAAAGTTGCGGCACCGCCAATGTTTGAAAATATAATCTCTGAGAACAAAAACGGGTAGGGTGCAATTTCTAACTCTTCAGTAATCAACAATGTCACTGGAGCGATAAGCAACACTGTTGTTACGTTGTCGAGCAGTGCCGATAGAATCGCTGTGACAATCGAGAGCATTACTAGAATACCCCAAGGCCTTGCATTCACTTTTTTGGCAGACCAAATAGCTAAGTACTGGAAAACCCCGCTACGCTGCATAACAGCTACGATAATCATCATTCCGGTTAGCAGGCCGATGGTGTTCCAGTCAATCGCTTGCACTGCGGCGTGTTGGTTTAGCACGCCAGATAAAATCATTAGGCCACCGCCAAGTAGGGCGACTACCGCACGATTAAATTTTTCAGACATAATCACCGCATAGGTAATTACAAAAATAATACCTGCGACTACTAATGGATTGGCTCCACCAATTACGTGAGCCTCAGCTGCTGGTGCACCGTGCTGCGCCAGTAAAGAAATTAGGGTAAGCATTTATTTAATCTTGGAAAGCAAATGATCGAGGACGTCCCAGTAGCTAATGATGCCAACTAAGCGATCAGACTCGGGATCAACAACAGGGATATTGTCTTGATTGCCGCTAGCGATGCACATAATAGTGCGTGTTAGCGAATCTTCAGGGGCAAGGGTTTGAGTATCGTTGTCGCAGTAGTCACCAACAGACTTGTTCCAGTCATCTGCTAGGCGGCGTTGCAAGTCTTCAATGCTGTCGTTCATGAAGTTAGCGCTACTCATGCCACCTTCTGGTGACGCCGATGTGGGAATAGCAAGTTTTAGTATATTGCTAACGCCGAATTGACCAAGCATTTTGCCATCGCCATTAACGACAGGGATGCTGCGAAAGCGTTTTTCAGCTAGGAGTTTTACTGTTTCGCCAACGGTAACGTTTTCGGTTACAGTAATTGGCTCAGCGTGCATTATTGTGGAACAAGTCATCTATAGATTCTGCGGTCTTTATTATATATAATCCTAGCTATGGAAAGCAAATATGCGGTGCGCGGCGCCCTAGTAAATTCGGTGTTGATTATGTTATCGCGAGTATTAGGTATGGTGCGCGACATGGCAATGTTGGCATTTTTCGGCATGAGCCCCTTGCTTGGCGCTTTTAATATCGCTTGGGTAGTACCAAATATGTTCCGGCGCCTATTAGGTGAAGGCGCGGTTGCCGCTGCCATCCAGCCTGCCCTGGCTCGCGCCGAAGAAGAAGAAGGCATCGATGCTGCCCGTGAACTATTCGCCGGCTTTCAAGCCACAGTACTCAGTGCTTTACTCAGCTTGTTGGCCATTGCTTGGGTAGGGCTATTTTTTTATCGCGGCAACCTGATTGACGAGAATGCTTTACAAACGAATTTGTTCTATTTGATATTGCTGCCGTATATGGTGCCGATTTGTATGTGTGCTTTGGCATCAGCCCCGCAAAACCTACATAAGCATTTTTTTTGGCCGGCACTTGCACCAATATTACTGAACGTGTGTTGGATTGCCGGTATTGTCGCGGGTAGCTTATGGGCCAGTGAGCAAGGTCGTCAATTACATATACTTTGCGCTTGTTTGCTGATAGGCGGCGCTCTGCAATGGGCGGTGCAATTGCGCGGGCTAAAAAACATTGGATGGAAGTTTCAGCTTAAATGGAAAGCTAAGCTTAAATCACAAAAGAGTACTTTTGTCATGTTTATTCCGGCGTTGATTGGTTTGGCGGCAATGCAAATCAATTTATTGGCAGATCAATTCCTGGTACGTTCGCTTGTTGGCCCGGAGGCGAACACCTTTACCTTTATTGCCAACCGACTCCTGCAGCTACCCATAGCGCTCGTCGGAATCGCTGCAATGACTGGGGCAATGCCACTATTCTCGCGCTTGGCCGCGAAGAACGATATCGCTGGGATGAACACGAATTTACGCCGAGCGAGCGAAACGACAACAATGCTATTAAGTTGCGCCATGGTCGGGTTAATGGTTCTTGCCCTGCCGGTTGTTACGGTGTTATTTGAACGCGGAAAAGTAACGCCCGAAGATAGTGCATTGATTGCAAAAACGTTACAAGCATACCTTTGGGTATTACCCATTCTCGGCTTGTCAGGGCTGTTAACTCGCGCATACCAAGCGCTGCATTCTTATAAGTTGCCGATGATCGCCGCTTTAATAGCTATCCCGGTTAATTTGGTTTTAGATGTCGCTTGGCTTCCAGAATATGGAACGCCAGCTGCGGGGTGGGCGACGTCCGTGTCGATGTTGGTGCAGTTGCTTATTTTGCTATTGGGGCTGTCTCGACATAAACTTTCGTTTCCGTTACCTATCGCTAAAGCTTGGTCTTGGTTGTTGCCAATACTTGCTGCTCTCGGGGCAGCCTTTGTTTTGCATAGTCGAGTGCTACCGAGCTATGAGGTGTTGAATTTGGTCCTGTCGATAATGGGGGGCGCGGCCGCCGCTATTGGCACGATGGCTGTCACACGCAAAGACGATTTAGCTGAGTTGCTTTCTGCTATTCGGCGATAAAATATTGCCGTAAACAAAGCCGATGGTAATGGTGAACGCGGCAAGTCGCACCGATGTAATACTGGCTGAATCCGTCAAGCTAGTGAGGAAGTGAATCGCACAAGCAGAAATACCAATCACCGCAACCATATTATTCGTTCTCAGTTGCCTGAATAATGGCAAAAGAAGTTTTAAGAAGAAACCAAAGACAATGACTAGGCCTAGCAGCCCAGTAGAAACTAATATTTGCAGCGGCATGGAATGGATGCGAGTCTTTATCCCTTGCGGCGTTAACCCTTTTAGGTCTTCACTATATTCCGTGTCATTTTCTTGAAAAGTGTGATAGCTGCCAAGACCATGGCCAATATATGGCGAAAGCATAAATGCTTTATATGCTATATCATATTGCATAA
>CAWWAN010000026.1:0-15456 GCA_963934925.1 uncultured bacterium
CCGATTGCTCTTTCTGAACCAAGTGGTGGCGTCAGCTTCAAAGGCATGGCCGTTGGCATCGTTGGTGGCATTAGCGTGGCGACCATTTTCACTTTGACTGTCGTGCCACTGTCCTTTTCTTTATTCAGAGACTTAGGGCATCTATGCAGCAACGCATTCGCCTCAAAACCGCTTAAGTAACAGGTTTTGCGTGACTGAATAAGCGCGACGCTTTACAATAGCCGCCCCAGTCATGGTAAAGCTCTTTCAAGGTAGTCCCCGCGCATGCAACTCAATTGCAATCGTTGTCGCGCGTTTTAATTCTGAGATAACCTCAGCGTTAACCGATGGCGCAATCCACACCCTGAAAGAAGCTGGCGTCGCCGACGATAACATTCATGTTTATCACGTGCCTGGCGCCCTTGAGATACCACTGATGTGCGAAATTGTCGTCGAACAACACGATGCCGTAATTGCACTTGGCTGCGTGATTCAAGGCGACACGCCACATTTCGATTATGTATGCAATGAAGCAAGCCGCGGCATCCTCGATGTCGCACTACGTCACCGCAAGCCAGTCATGATGGGCGTCCTTACCTGTGCGACTTACGCCCAGGCTCAACACCGTTCTTCACGATCTGCCTTCAACACTAGTGAAGATGCCATAGTTAATGGCGAAAAGGCGACTCCCGAATGCAACAAAGGTTGCGAATGCGCCCGGGCTGCTCTCGAAATGATTTCACTGATAGACCAAAGCAAATGACTGAACCCGTCCGCCGCCGTACCTATGCTCGCGAGCTGTGCTTGCAGTATTTATACATGTACGAGATTCAGCCCGACACCGCTCCTGCCGAGCTTGATTCTTTTATCAAAGATCACACTAAGGCAAATCGCGACCGCAAGGGGCGTATTGTTATTTCTGAGTTCGCCCGTCGCTTATGCGTGGGCGTGGTAGAAAACCGCAAGCAAATCGACAGCTGGATTGTCGGCATTGCGCGCAACTGGCCTATTGAACGCATGGCTCACCTTGACCGTAACGTGTTACGCTTGGGAGTTTACGAATTAGTCTATGGTGATGCAGACGCACCCCCTAAAGTGGTGATTAACGAGGCTATTGAATTGGCCAAGAGATTCTCTACGGCGCAATCAGGGTCATTCGTTAATGGCATTCTCGATCGCGTGCGCATGCTGGTAGCCGAAGCGCGTTCAAATGGTATCGTTCATCCGCTGCCACCCGAACGCCTTGAGATTGGAGGAAGTGGTAATCAGACAAAAAGTAAAATTCAAGCTGATTTCACTGACGACCCGTTTGAAGTCATCCCCGATGTTAACGAAGACTCCGACGACGGTATGCATAAGTATTAAGAATGGTGTTTTCCAAAGTTCAGCAAGGCCTGACGCGAACGCGCAATAAGATTGGACATCTTCTCCGCTCTTTAAGTAGCGATACCAGCCTCGAAGATACTATCGACAACCTCGAAGAGTTGTTGTTCACCGCCGATGTAGGTCCCCTTGCCAGCGAGTTGCTTGAAAAAGCCGAGGCACAACTTAAGTCGGGTGCATTAGCTAGCGCTGCCGATATCCCGCAATGGTTGCGCGAAGAGTTGTCGCAAGTATTACTCGGACCTAGTGGTGAACCTTTGCCAAAGCTAAATCTCAATGGGCCTACTGTTGTTTTAGTTGCCGGAGTAAACGGCGCGGGCAAGACTACTTCGATAGCGAAGTTGTGCCATTGGCTTAGTGAACAAGGCAATACTGTGATGGTTGGTGCCTGCGACACTTTTCGTGCTGCCGCCGTCAAGCAACTGCAGGTGTGGTGCGAACGTACAGGTGCCCAATGCATCGCCGGGCAACCGCAATCTGATCCTGCCGCCGTAGCGCACGATGCCGCTCAAGCAGCCATCGCGCAAAACATCGACTACTTAATTATCGATACTGCAGGACGCTTGCACAACCAAAAGAACTTAATGGCTGAACTTAATAAAGTTTCGCGGGTTCTCGACCGGATCATTCCGAGTGCTCCACATCATAGTTTATTAGTCATTGATGCTACCACGGGGCAAAACGCAATTCAGCAAGCAAAGTTATTCGGCGAATGCGTGCCAATAAGCGGCATCGTCCTCAGTAAGCTCGATGGTACGGCCAAAGGTGGCGCCACGCTCAGCATTAGCAAGCAGCTTAGCTTGCCAGTATTATTCATCGGCCTCGGCGAAGGAAAAGGCGATCTCGAAGTATTCAACCCGTCGCAGTTCATCGACGCCCTATTCACCCCAGTACAACAATAGTGAACTCAGCATCTGCTAACGACGCGCGAACAGCATGGCTTTTAGCCTGGACCAGCGTCTTGTTACCCATGCTCTGCTGGTCCACTTCGATGTTTGATGAAACGCGCTTCGATGGTGCACTGTTTTCTGTTTTGGCGTTACTGCCTATTGGTTTCAGCGTTTACAAACGACAATTTACGCTACTGCCAGGTAGCGCGCTAGTCATCGCTGCCGTCGCCGCCGGATGCCTGCCGTTTTTATTCAGTGCGCAGTTTCAGCTATCGCTACTGCCAAGTGTCTCTGGCTTAGCCGACCGCGCTCCAATATTTAGTGCCTTAGTTTTGGCCGGCTGCATGAGCCACTGGCAACTTAAAAACCTGTGGCTAACCATGCTACCCGTTTTCGTCGCCGTCGCCTTAGCCTGTTGGTTCTGCCTACCTCAAGCACTTGGCTGGGACCCACCGGGATATCTCAACATACTCGGACGGCGTCCGCTCTACCCGTTCATCGGCCTTAACCACGCCGGAGAAATTGTTGCTCCGATCCTACTCTTATGCATAGCGCTTGGCGATAAATACTGTTCAAGGAAATGGTTACCACTTGCTATTCCGATGGCTTTGCTTTGTGGGTTTTGGGGTGGTAACGCGATTAGACTGGGTTTAGCAAGCGGTTTTGTAGCTCTGTATTTTTTCAGCAAAATAAGAAGCAAAGGTCTATTTATTATTGGCGCAGTTTTTGTCATCGGCGAAATCTTACGCGCACTGACTAGCGGTGGCTTCAAAAGCGTTGAGGCTGAATACCGGTCCACCGAAATACGCTTAGCAATGTACTCGGCTGGTGCTGAAAAATCATTCGACACGCCACTCGGTATTGGCATCGGGCAATTCGAAAACAGTTACCCTCTCTGGCGCTCAGCGAAAGAAGCGCAGATGCTCGGAGCGGGCGTAACCAACGGCGTGTTTAAAGCACCAAAGTCCATGCACAATGATGTACTGCAATCGCTCATCGAACTGGGATGGCTCGGCTTCGCACTACTGGCAGCTGGTTGCTATCGCGCCTGGTGTCATATCCGCGTGAATTCTGAAAACGACATTAGACTTTATGCTGGTTTTGCGGCAGGCTTTGCCATTTGCGTGCTCACGCGCTCGCCATTCACGGACAATTTACCTGCGATGGCTATTTTTATGTTAGTGCTTGCCAGCTTGTCGAAATACTCACCAGAGAATACGCTTTCTGCCCCGCAACGCATATCGAAGATTGTTGCTTGCTGTGGACTGTGCGTTTTCTCACTATTACCCGCTTATTCAAATATTCGCGGCGAGAGCATTATGGCCGACGCTATCGACGACTTAAATGACGAGTCTACAGCAGGTGAAAACTTATTTAGTCAGATTGCCACCATTAGTGAAGTGCGCCCATGGGATACGCGTAACTGGGTATTAATGGCTGCTTTATACCTGAAAAACGATCAGCATGAATACGCGCGTGCTTGTTTCGATAGCGCGCTCAGCTATAGCCCGTATGATATGACGGCTTTACTCGGTGCAATCGAAACCGAAATCAACGACCCTAATGGCTCGGACGCACGGTTGTTGTTGCATCTAGAAACAGCCGAGAAGCTAATGCCATATCATGCCAAAGTCATGTCCCTGCGACTTAGGACACTGATTCCGTTGCGCGACTCCATCAAAAATACTTATCAAGAACTAGTGAGGCGCGGCGATAGCCGCTCCCGCAACTACTGGGTGGCTTACGAGCTCATAGAAGCACAGATAGCCATTACCAAGCAAAACCCCACTGCTGCGCGTGCTGCCCTACTCAGTGCCGCACAATCCTCCGATGGAAAACGTGCTGTCATTGAACGCGCGGCAAAAAAAGAAGAGCTGAGTCGGCAATTGCTAACTCAGCTCACGCTCGAGGTTTTCCCTCGATGGCCAGAACTTGACTGATCTAGTTGGCGACTTCTACGCGCTCAACCTTTTGTAGGTTGTAAGTACGAGCCATACCTTCATACGAGATTTGGTCTGACTGAAAGGAAGTGTAAGCATTTTGCGTAGCTAACATTTTGGCGCGCTCGTATTCAGCAGGCCACATTGAAGAGCTGTCGGCGTCGCGGCGCCCTATTAGGTGCGCGACAGCAATACCTTTGTCACCGAAGTCTTGAGGGCCAACGATTTCGCCATCGACCAAATCAGATAGCTGGCCGCCGACCTGAGTGCGCAAGCTACGCAACACAGTTGCATCACTTGGCCAAAAAGGGTCGGTGGTAGTACGTGACGTGCGTGATATCCAGCCCATTTGCTCGATTGCTAGACCAGCTTTTGCAGCGGCACTAGTGAATGCCTCAGCAGAAAGACTAACAGTATCTCCTTCAACGTAATCGACACCACGCGGGAAATCAGCGACCAATTGGTCGGCAGCCTCAGAAGCCAGGCGTTGTTGTTGACGTGAACGCCATAGGTCGACAACCTCACCGCGAATTTCGGCCAACTCTGGAAGTTGACGATCGCGTTTTGCTGTTGGACGCATTAGAAACACATGGCCCTCCATTTGCACTGGGGATGGCATCCAGATGTTTTCTTCAGCTTGGAATAAACGGCGTAATTGTACACCACCAATAATTTCGACATCGCCAAGTAATGACAACTCGATCATTTCGCTATACGAAATATAGGTAGCCCCTTTTTCTGCGGAGAACTCCTGTACGTTTTCTGTGTCTGGCAATTCAAACGATAATTCTGTGACAGCTTGGTGCATTAAGTAATCGTTTTTAACACGGTCACCTAATTCTTCGCGGCTAATGATTGGGTCGAGATCGTCTCCCACCTTCTCGCGCACGTAAAGCAAGTATTTGTTGCTAGCGTAAAAACCGTCGAGTGCTTCGGCGCTTGGCTCATCAGCACTAAACCATGCCTTAACGGCATCGCTTCCCATTGCGGCTTCGTCAAGCAACACAACCTCGAAAGCCACAGCTTGCTCAACTTCGAGCTCGCTGGTTTCTTGTGGGTTTAGCTCGGACGCAAAGAATGCCGCTAAGTCTTCGTCGCTAACCTCGAGGGCTGCGGCAGCATCAGCAAAGTTGCTTGGGTGCAACACTGCGTACTGCACATTCATTTCCTGAAATGATTCTGACCAAACATCGAGTATCTCCTGTTCGGTAGGTACGGCTGAAGTTGACAACAAGTCAACAACTGCGCCTACACGCAAAGACTGGCGCACATAATTTTCAAAGCCCAGAGCCGAAGCGAAACCCTGGCTACGCCAAAAATTGCGATACGCATCTGCACCTTGGCCAACAAAACCATTCAACATGCCTTGCAACTGACTATCTGCGGTTTGGATTTGCATCTCATCTGCCAACTTGATCAAGGTTGCATAAGCTAACACCGACTCAGTGCTGTTGTCATCGTAAAGACTACGGCCTAGCATTCTTTCTGACCATTCCTTTAGATTAGCCGCATAGCGGTAATCGCTGCTGGTGATATTCACAGTGCCACTTGGCATGTCGACTGTTGCCTCAACAGGCGGCCCGCCAGAAAAGGCGTTGGTAAGCACTTCGGTCATAGGACCAGTTACTGTAAAAATAATCAAACAGAACACAGCTACACCAATGAGCGACCAACGCTTCAGTGTAGACATCTGTTGAACTTCAGTTAATTCGTTAGTTTCGGCGGAACGCATGGTTTATCTAATGTTATTCATGACCGGCAGGTACTGACAGTCTTGAGCGCAAGATTCTAGTCTTGCGGGGGTGGTTCTGCCACCTCTGCTTCAATCTTGACTCCGCTTTCGGCAGGAGATGCCAAACGCGATGATTCTGGCAATTCTTTGATATCGCGTAAACCGAACTTGTCGAGAAAATCGCGAGTAGTGCCATACAGGAAAGGGCGGCCAGGCAATTCGGCACGACCAAGGATGCTTACCAAGCGCAAGTCAAGTAACTGGCGCAAGTGTGAACCCGATTTCACTCCACGAATCGAGTCGATATCAGCTTTTAAGACTGGCTGACGATATGCCACCAATGACAAAACTTCCAGAGTAGCCGGGCCTAATTTCTGCTTATCGCTTGATTTACGCGACGCCACCAATATCTCGGCATAGTCTTCGGTGGTTAACAAACGATAGCCACGCCCTACTTGGTGGAGGCTAAGCGGCAACTCTTTGACAAGAATCCATTCTGAAAGCGCATCAATATGCTGACGCGGGCTATGGCTATCATCGCCTTCCGGGTACAAGACCTGGCGAATGCGGTCGAGAGACACCAAGTCAGGCGACGAAAACAAGAGCGCAAAAAGCAAACGCAGCTTATCATCGGAGATAACTACGTCGCTTGAGTCGGTGGTGGTTTCGCTGGTTTCAGTCACGGTATTAATCGCCAATAGTATAACGGATAGCCATTTCATGTATCCACACTTCAGCTGCGAAAGGTGAAATATTGTAAGTCGCAGCAATTTGCTGTATTTCGCTCCATTCGGCCTGGCCCTCGGACGGCTCGACGCTCTCCACCATCCCAATCATGTACAAGCCATTGGCAGCGCGAAATGGCCCTACTATCGACCCCGGCACATATACATCCGTACGCCATTCCGGCAAATCGGTAACATCCGCGCCAAAGCCATCGGGACGGCGCCCGAGCTTTAACTGATCGCGCCAATGGTTTACGACGGATAGTTGACGGTTCGCAAGCACTGCGACCCTTAGTTTACGCAGCTGCTGGGCATCGCTGACGTAAAGACTGCGGTAAAGTAAGTTATCTCTTAAGTGTTGGCGGTAATTATCAGCAATGCCTTCCCATGACATTTGATACTCAGCCTCAGCCAGATCATTCAAACTGCCAGGAGTTGAAGCCTTCAGTTGTTGAACGATAGAAGCGAATTCTTGTTCGACTAAGTTGTCATCAATCACTAATCCTAAATCTGCCGACCTCAATTGAGCGAGGTTGGCGCGCTGAAGACTGCGCTTAACTTCAGCCAAATGCTGTGGAAACATAAACTGCATTTCGCGCAATAGCGACTGGTCCGCTTGCACCGAAGAATTTTGCTGTGATGTCTGCGCGGCGGAACACGCCCCGCACATCTGTAACAACAACAGCAATAATAATCGCATCTACTTAAAATTAATAGAGCGCTTGACTTGCACGCCGTGACACGTTCGGCATTCGGACCTCTTACGTGCCGACCCATCTGGTGACACTTCAAGTGTCTCAAGGTAGCCTAAGCCACCACAACCGGGGCAGTACGAAAACTTCACACTCGATAACTGGTAGTCGCCAGTGAACTCAGAGTAGTAAGCCAGCAACCACTGCAAGCGTGAAGTGACAGACGCCGCTTTCCACCAATCTTCAGGGTTGACCTCACTATCATCACCCTTAGCAGCACTCTGTTGGGTTTTCAAATTGTCAAGATAGCGCTTCATGCGGTCTTCCATTTCGCGCTGCTGCTGAGTTTTCCCGTCTTGCTCGTCTTCGCCTTCGGTCTCTTTCAAGCCAGCACGCGCACGCTCTTCACCAAGAATCCAGGTTCCGTTTCCGTACCCGGCCGTGTGCGAATTAGAAGAATAGTTCACGCGCAAAGCCCACAGTTCATCAATCATGTTCACATCGAGGGCATCATGCATATCTACTAATTCTTCAACGAATTGCTGGCGCACGATTTGCGGAGCTTCGCTTTCAACCCATGCCATCAACGAATCTAAGCGCGCTGTTTTCTCTAAGGCTTGCTTGCGCATCACGGCCATAACGCGCAGGAACCAATGGCGACGCAAATAGTTCACCATCGACTTCTCACGATCTTTTTCAAACTTTTGGCTTAGCTTAAGGTATTCGCCACGCAAGGCCGCATTGGGGAAATCAACATCGTATTGTGCAAGTTCAAGTTTCGCTTCAGTGAAACGTTGGCGGTGCATCAGCCGTTTAATCTGCTCGAGCGCTGTGGCCTCTTCTTTGTTGGCAATCATCTGCTCGAGTTGAGCCAAAGCGCCGTCGATACGGCTTAACAGCGGTGCATCGTCAGCCAGCATCGCAACTTCGCTGGCAATCAGGAAATGCGCCTTCGCCTGTTCGAAAGCAAACATCATTTCTAACTCCTTCGCGAAATCATAATTTTTCATGCCATCACTAGCATCAATTTGGACAGCGCGCTCAGCGTAAAACTGCTCGGCCGTCAAAACGATGGATGCTTCGATCTCGATATCTTCAACCGGAGCAGCCAGCAACTGCTTAGCAAAAGTCGTGCGGGTGTCTTTTACGCGTAATTCAATCAGCAGGTTGGTCTCACTAACTACGCGGCCAATTAACTCCCTGCCGTTGTTCAGCAAAATACGTTGCGCCGTAACCATTGGCATCACTGTTTCATTCACATAACCGAACACTTCGTGCAAGCGTTCTGATTCGCCTGGAAAGAGGTCTGTCCAGACTAGGTTTAAGCGTCCGCCATCGGTTGCAGCCACAAAATCAAAACCATCTAGGTTTTGATTTTCAATAGTGCCTACAAGAACTCGGCCGTCGCGCAGGCGCACGACTTCATCACTTTGTTGAACAGGCAACATCAAGCTACCGAGGATTAAGAGGAATGCGTTTATCATTATTGTTGCAGTTGGATGCTGATTGGGACGTGTCGAGTAATCACTAATGAGACCCTCGATAATACCCTTTCTGGTGATTTCTTGTAGAAGCGTAATTGAGCGCGTCGGAATTCGGGATTGCTACCTGCTGGCTCAACCCATAGTTCATATTTGTATGCTGGGGCAAGCGGCACCACCTGATCTACAAATGTGTTCAGCGTATAGGTGCTAGTTTTGCTGTCATAGCTAAAGGCCTTGCGCTGAATTTCGGCAACTAGCGGTTCTATTGCCGGAGCCAATTCGGCATTGACACGGGCTTGTTGCTCGAAGTTCCCCCCCACATGGAACAAGCCAAGCAAGGCGGTGATGCCAAACATGAAAATCGCGATGGCGACAATGACTTCAATGATTGTGAAGCCTGATTGCGTCGAGCGTCTCATTGAACGACCCTCCGCCCTTGATTCAGGAATACATGTTGTGAAGCATAGGCCGTTGGGAAGTACACCATCGTCCGCTGATCATGGCTGGAGGCAATAGTTGAGCGCTCGGCGCGAGAACGAAACTTGATGCGCGGGAAGATGCCGCTAACTCCCACCCATTCGTTGCCAACTAAAGCCATGCCTGGCATTTTTAGCGGACCCGTGCCGCGCAGTACCGCAGTTACAGTCTCGCCACCGATAGCATCGTCTAAGCGTGGTGGTTGCTTTCGAGCATTGCCGGAAATACGCTCGATTTGTAATTCCAAGGAACTCGGAAAATTAATGCCCGAGTAAGCGTCTGCAGCGAAGCTTGCACTTGAATCGTCAAAGACAAAGCGTAAATCTAAAACCCCATCGACGATAGTGG
Source organism: uncultured bacterium (assembly GCA_963934925.1). Taxonomy (GTDB): domain Bacteria; phylum Planctomycetota; class UBA1135; order UBA1135; family UBA1135; genus JAPKEZ01. The sequence goes on from CAWWAN010000026.1 coordinate 9,651, forward strand.
TAGCATTTTCGCCACGAGCCGTAGCTAAAGCCGAGCCACCTTCGGTAAGGCTGACGGCGGCGCCTTCTATTTGCGCAACACGCACCAACTTGGCAAAACGCGGGCCTAATGCGCGCTCTGGAATGGCTATCCACATGATTTCGATAGCGTGATTACCTGATGAGTCACCCGCTGCCAAACTCGAGCCACTGGCTAAAAAGCGCATACGTGGCAAACGCCATTCGGCGACACCCTCGGTAGCGGGCCGCGCAATATAGTCATCAACAATCATCCATCCGCGGCTGCCAAGATGCACGGCGCGCAAATCACTCTGCAAGCGCTCAGCAACACTGGCATAAATCAAATCGCCACGTCCACGTCGCTCGCCTTGCTGCCACAAACCGACAACCGAGTCGACCACATTAATAACAAAAGTTGAGAGAATGCCTAACAGTAGTAAGGCAATCATTATTTCTAGCAAGGTCATGCCACGATTTTGCTGCGAAGGAATCACTCGACTACCTCACTATCTTTCGTAACAATGGTCTCGGCTAAGTAATCCACCATGATTTCACGGATGCGCGGAGCGCGCGTCCATCCACTAGTACTGAACTCGATAGCGTCAAATGCACCTGGTTGCCAGTCGAACATAAACCTAAAATCGACATGGTCGCTAAGAATGTTAAGCGGCAACAAATCTCCGGTGTCGGTAAAACCCTGATTAAACAATTCTAAGTGGCGAGTAGTACGCGGGTCGTCTTCAAAGTCTGCCTCGCCACTGCGCACTAACAGTTTCACTTCTGCAGAATCGGTAGTACTGTCTACTTGGTAGCCTACCCCCCGCCAGAATGCGTTGGGCTGGGTCATGCTGAATTGATACCAAGCGCCCAAGCCACTGTTTGACCGCGGCGTATACAAATCAAGCCAACGAGTCGGGAAGTGATATGCAATGCTACCCGCGCTATGGCTATCTGCAGAAGTTCCAAAGCGGCCGCGTAAAGTACCCACACCGGACAATTCGCCAGTGCTTTCGCGAAGTCTTGGCATAGACAGTTCTGAACCGCGACCACGCATTGGTGCGAACAGTAGCTCATTATCTACTAGCAACATACCGTATTGTGGCAGCGTACTCGAATCTTCTAGTTCAAGGTTATACGAGCTTCCTTCCAAGTCACTGTTCAGTGCCGTTGCCAGGCGCCCATCGACAATGCGGACGCGCGCGCCAGATGCGTGACCACGTTGTTCGGTGCCATGCATGCCGCGGCCGTTCACTGCAATGTTAATTTGACCCGAGGCAGTGTCTATACTTGAGTATCCAATGCGCTCTCCATCTATATCGAGGATACCTGATGGTGGCAACAACGCAAGGTACTGACCAGCTGTTGTATTAGGGATACTAACCCGATAATTATTCAGCGAGAAATCGTAAGCGTTCACTTGGAGAATATCATCATTGCCTTCGTCAAGGTCTACATCTAGGAAGAAAGATCCACAAGCGAAGAAATCTGTGGGTTCTCCAAAGCCAGATACAGACTGCACTGCGAATTCGTCGACATAGCCACTGAATGAAGAGCCGGTGCCTGAAGAGTCGACTCCGATGTTGAGCGAAGTAAGCGATTGCGGACGTTCGAAGTTCGGGAACTTAACCAAGCGGTTATAGCTGCGCACATCGAGGCCAGCCATGCTTTGGGATAAGGCGCTTAAGTCGGGCCCCAAGAACGGTAACCCGGGGAACTCGGAGAAAGCCACGTAAGTTGCAATGGGATCACCGCGACCATCTTCGAGGCGCTGAGTCGTCGCCCATTGCACTTCGAACCACAACGGATCGGTTACCTCGTCGGCTTGCATGATTGCTACACGGTCAAGGCGTCCGACAAAACCGTAACCAGGTTCGGAGTACAAATTAGCCGAACCGAAAGAGCGCAAGGTTTTAAATACCGGAATCATCTTTTCACCCGCTTCGTGCGCATGGTCAAACGTACCGTTCACACCGCGGAACGAGAAGCGTTCTTCCATGAACTCAATGAAATCGGCTTTTTCCTCTTTCTCGCCAATTGTGCTGCGCAATGCATAAAGTGGCATTTCGGCGTATGGATCTTGCTCAATTATTGTAGATTCACTTTCCGGTGGAGGAACATCGTTAGAAGGACCACTACGGGGGCGGCCCCCTGGGCCGCCGTCGATGGTTTCTTCCGATGAGACTGAGGCAATGATCGTAAAAGCAGCCTCCCAACTATCACGAACAAAATTGCCATCGATGATGTTGTCGTAGCGTATCCATTCAGTACTTCCTGGATCGCCGTCTGCCGCAAGCTGAACAAAGCCTGCCTCTCCTTCAATGACTGGCTGCATATAAGTCAAATCGCTAGCACCGGCCGCACGCACACTAATCGGCATGATGTATACATTGTGAGGTACCGATTCGTTGGCTGGCAAACCTGCAGCGCCAATTGTTATGTAATCTTCGAACTCCATTACGAAGGTAGTACCCGTGGGGCTGATTATGCCCTCGGGTGCAGACTCAAAGCCTGGTGTAACTACGTTTCTTTCTGAGATTGTCAGAGTAGAGTCGGAGCGCCCAGAGTACTTAATAACCTCCATGCCAGCAATGCGCGATTCATCCTCGATATTAATGAGGTCATTACCGTCAATACCCCATGTTAAACCGAGAGCGCTACCCTGCCAAATCACAGCATAGCCGCCATCACTCTGAAAGGACTCAGCGAAAAACATGTCCTCCGATGCCTGCTCGCAAGCGACTAACTCGATGTCTCCGAGATAGCTACTACTAATGCCCTTGCCCAGCGGGAACGGGACAACACCAAGTTCGCGGATGGTAGTAATATCTTCAACTCCGGTAACGCAGTTCGCTATGGACCATGGGCCAATACTGCCACTCAAGACTGAACCTCCAGGTGGAATATCACCAAGTAGGATTGACGAGTATCCGTAAATCTCAACGCCTGCACCTTCTGGATGAGAACTGTCCAGCGTCAAAGCCAACACATCTGTTGCTTCACGCGCTGCACGTCCGCCGATATACATATTGCTATCGCGTGTCGAGAGAAAAGATGTCTCAGTCTTGGCAGAATACTCAATGACTTCATTGCCAATACGAATCGCCCCACGACTCGGAAAGCCGACGGTTGACTCAACGTATATCTCTCCGGACAAATCACCTGGAGCATAAGGACCGACAGCCTGCGCCAAGTGCGTGAAGCCGTCGATATCGCCACGCGGCACACCATCGAGAAACACTTGGAATCCGCGCGCGGATTCATTGCGAAGCAGCACGGATAAATGGAACCAACGGCCGTCGACATCGAATTCGGTAGGATCGATGCGCACAGTGATGCATTCGTCAAGCGCGTCGATATCGAAGAAATCTTCACCGTGAGTTCCGTAGCAACGCACGAGCAACTCTCCCTGCTCGAAACTAGCTGTAATGCGGTTGCGGTCGGTGTAATCCGATGTGTAATCGAACAACGTCGAGTCCGCTAAAGAGTTGGCGAAGAACCATCCCTGAATGTGCAGCGGATCGTTGTTGCTAGTCAAGCCGTCACCGACTCCCCAGTCGCCAGTAGTCGTAAATAAGGGACCACGCGAGTCGAACTCGTAGCCTAGCGGTGACTCGGTGTAATCAAAGTGATCCATCACACCCCTGCCACCATAAGGAGCCCGGTCGGCGTCGCGCGCCGGAGTTGGAATAATTGCGGAGAGCTCTGGCTCGGCCTCGGGTGAGGTGCGCGCCAAATCTTGAATAGTTCCAAAGCGCTTAGAAATGGACGACGTCGGGTCAGAGAACTGTGTAGCGTAAGACCCTAAATCACTAGGTAAGGTACTGACACCGTGCATGCCGCGCTGCCACGACGCAAAATCTTCGAAGCGCAATTGGTTGTGAGCGATTTCAAGTAACTGCCCCGGAGGTGCGACTTGCAAAACCTGTTCAGCCGAGGAGCGCGCCAAGGTGCGTCCAATGCGCGAACGCACTGCTGCGTTTACCCGCTGCTCAAAGACTAAACCAGCACGGTACCCATAGCCTGTGGTCGACTGACGCAACCAAGCGTGGTTAGGGTCAACACCGTTTAAGTAAACAGCCCAACTATCGACATCGGTGATACCACCTTCGACAGCCAATGGGTGCAGCACGCGCTGCCACAAGTCATCAGGGCCTTTCAATGGGCGCTGCTGAAGGACTCGCTGCGTAATACGTGTTGCCTCGGCCGGTGTCACCCAGTCGCGATTACGATTGCCGGTATAGCGAAACGACGAAGTCACGCCCATGGTGCGAAACTGTAAACCCGTGAACAAAGCTTGCAACACCTCTGGACGACAGCCGTTAATGTCGATGGGCTCGCGTGACCTTGGCATTACCCGAGTGTCGAAAGCGGTGAAGCCTTCCGGCACAGGACTTGCCAATTGCATGTTGCCTCCGCCACTGGCCATGACCAGTGATTCGAAGAAGTCGCCATAGTGGTTTTCAAGGCGCACTACAGTGCCTGCGTTGACCATGTACGGACTATCAATGGAGATCACATCGGGTTGCTCAATGTCTATTTCGCGATTCATAAATGATGCGGGTTGCCACCATGCAGCACCGTAAACTCCACTATTCAAGCAAGTGAGCTCTTCTAAATAATCGCGATCGGCTTGCGGCAATAGATTCGCGGGATTACCGAAATCAAACTCGAGCGCATCGGCATAAAACTCAGGTGGAGCAAAGCCGTCAACTCCGATATTCGACAAGGATATGGATTGCACTCGCGGGTCCGTCACAAAACGTCCTTCACGGAAACGAGTAGTGTCGACATCGTCGGGCGGTTCGAGAGCACCCTCTACCTTCAAAAAGGTATTGGCATTCTTATCACCATATACAATCCAGGCACCTGAAATCAACAAAATGCCGCTGTCCGGGAATCCCGTCGTTGAAGTAACCGGCAGTTGCGTTTCAGCGTGACTGACGTCAGCAGTCAAGAAACACGGATGCACCACGTTTTGCAGAAGCATTGTTGGCGCGGTCGCCAAAGAAATCTTTGACTGCATGTTTTCAATCTCTACGCCCCAGGATTCGCGCGTCCGACTAAAGCTCTCACCGATGCTTTGCGGCAAAGGACCCAGTAAACTGCCGTTCCACTCTTCGGCAGAATCGTACAGCGGCGTAATGTCTACAGCCGGATGAGTTTTTACCTGCTCAAAAGCAATGTAGTTAGATGCCGACTGTACCGCGACTCGCGCTTGCACACGAAACAGCGCCTCGTTTGACGAGTCCGAACGAAGGCGGCTCGCAAACAAGAAAGGAACTCCGAGAGAGAACAACAAAGCCAATGACAGCAATACGATTACTAATGCGGCGCCACTTTGCACTAAACGCGATGAGCTACGGACAGGTATCAACTTCATTCGGCCACCTCTTGTGAAAAGCGACCAATAATAAAATTAGAAAGCAGTTCGCCGAAAGTTTCTACGCGCACCAAAACATTCTCGCTGTGTGAGTCTTCGAGAGCGCCGAAACGATTAAACACAATCGTTGGGCTCGACAAGACCATTTGCACATCGCCCGGCACAACAGGCCCAAGTTCCGTTTGTAATGCTTGCACATAAAACTCGTCTATCTTGCCATACCAGGCTCTATCGATGTCACCAAAAGAGGGTGCGTCTTGAGAGGCTGACAAATACTTCGGCAAGATTGTTGATGCCACTTGCTTACCATCGATATGCAACTGACACTGACCATTAGCCGCAATCAAGCGCAAATGCTGCCAACGCAAAGCTCGTAATGCTGCCGGCGGACTATCAATCGTGATGTTACTAAAAAATTCGCCATCAC
>CAWWAN010000027.1:0-15216 GCA_963934925.1 uncultured bacterium
AAACACAGCGGTGGCTTTGAGTTGCGCTTAGAGTTTCAGCTAAAATAATACGATGACATTGCTAATCAGTATCTTCTTTCTGTTGATAGCTTCTGCTTGCTTTTCAGGAGCTGAGGCGGCTTTGTTCACTTTAGCTTCGCGTTCGACACCGTTAGATTCACCACTAGCTTCACGATTAATTGCCAACCGCTCGCGAGTTTTGACGGTTATTATTTTTGCGAATCTAATCGTCAACCTGAGCTTTTATGCAAGTACCTATGCTTTGGCCGAACCATTCCCTTTGGCTCAAAGTGCTAGTATAAATTTGATAGCAGTGTTGACTATTGTTTTGTTCGGGGAAATCGCCCCGAAGCTAGTTGCGCATCGTCATCCAATAGCATTCGCGCGATTTTCACTACCGGTAGTGCAAGTGTGTTATTGGCTGCTGGATCCCTTCTTGCGTTTGTTTCCACGCGTTAATATTAAGGAGCAATTCTCTCCTCAACCTATTCAATCCAGCGAAGCGGTGGATTTGCTAGTAGGCGAAGAGGAGGTCTTAGCACACGATGAAGAGACTTTCTTGTCACGCTTCCTCGAGCTCGGCGAGTTGCGTGCTGGGGCATTGCGTCGCTCACTTCAAGATTATTTCCAGCTCAAGCATCACTTACCACTTGCTTTGGCCTTGCGCCGCATGTCACAGCACAAGGTCCCATGGGCGGCCGTTATCGACGATAACGAACAAGTCGTAGGTGTACTCGATCGCACTCGGATGCTTGAAGGGACAACGGTTGAATCTGCTATGAGTAGGGTGCCTATTTTGCCTGAAGTCGCTCCAGTAGCTGCTGGACTGAAACTGCTCAAAGAAGATGGCGGACCCTTTCTGCTGCTAGTAGACGAATATGGAGATTCAGCAGGAGTCATTGAACGTGGACGCTGGGCTGACACATTGTTGAATCGCCTGCCTAAATCACATGCTACCGGCGCGCATTTAATTGAAAAAATCGGCAATGATTTGTATAAGATAGAGGCCGCAATAGCGTTGCACGAATTCGCTGACAGGTTTGGCGAAGCACAAGAAATTGATGTACGCGTCGACACGCTAGCTGGCTTCATCCACGAAAAACTCGGGCGAATTGCTGTCGTCGATGATATCGTTGAAATGGTTACTAGCGAACATCAACTTAAGTTGACGGTCGTTGAGTCATCCGCAACTCGTGTGTTAACCGTAGAGCTTGAGGTCATAAAGTGATGTTGTGGATAATATTGATTATTGCCTTATTAGCTTCTTCACTGTTTGCTGGTTCGGAAACTGGTTATTATGGTATTAATGCTTTGCGCCTTAAGCATGAAGCAAGAGAAAGTAGAAGTTCGGCGTTGCTAGAAAAAATTATTAGGCAGCCTTCTGCATTTTTGGCGACTTTGTTGATAGGTAATAATATAGCCACTGACTTGGCAGTACACGCTGCGGTGATGTTATTTGCTGCTTCTGGTTTTTCTAATACCGAATTGCTTGCTATCTTGGCATTGGCCCCGCTTGATTTCTTAATTGGCGAGATGTGGCCGAAACAATATATGCTTGCCAATCCAAATAGACTATTGTGGTTTAGTGTGCCGCTCGCTCTGTGCCGTGTTCTGTTATGGCCGATTACACAACCCATAGCTCTATTAGTAAGTAAGTTAGACTCAGGCGCAGGTGACTTGATTATGCGCCGAAATCAATTCGTTTCATTGCTACATGACTCTCAGAAGCAGGCGGCCGGTGAGGCGGAGGTTATGAGCGCAGCTATTCGCGCTATTGAGTCTAAGGGCCAGGGATTACGGCAATACCTGCGTTATGATGTCCCGTCTTTGGAGCAGGATATCTCTGTGGCAGAAGCACGCAAAAAAATGTCTTCATGCATAGATGCCAAGGGGCTGATGTTCGGAAAACATGGGCCACCGTCGATATTATTCGCCTCACGCTTAGTAGATGCTCATCCAGATTCTCCGTTGCTTCCGAGTGCGGTACCACTCATTAGCTTGTCACCAAGCATCGATTTGGTCGACGCCGTCCGCCACTTGCAAATTTATGGCATTTCGCATGCTTGGGTCGAGGAAAAAGAACAACGTGCAGGATTGCTTGATTTAGAATATGCTTTAGCCAGCTTACTTAGCTCCCGTCCCTAATGAAAAACATCAACCTCACACATTGCCTCGCGCTGTTTTCAGCAGTCTGCGTTGGCGCTTTGGCCATGTCTTTGGCTACTCCTGAACCTGTTTTTGCTAACTCCGGCGACAGTGGGCGCCGATATGTGGCCGTGACAGGCAATTATTCGCCTGATGTGGCCCTTTTGTACGTTCTCGATCAAGAGACTCAGCACTTGGTGGTCTACGAGGCCAAGGGCGGGGCAAGCAACTCGCATGAGCTCAAGTTGGTTGGGGCCCGAAATATAGAGCTGGATACTCAACTCGACGGATTTAACGACAAATCAGACTTTAGCCATAAAGCCCTTGAGCGCCAGTTTTTAAAATCAGGTATTCCACTCGAGGAACAATAGACTTAATAGTGGCAAAATCAGCGCGAGATGCTTATCCTTGCTGCTCCAGTAGGCAACTACGCCTACCTTCCTTAGACACATAGAAAAAGAAAAGTGACCTCATTCGAAGAAGCATTAAACAGACTTGACATCGCAGAAGAAGATCTCAAGCGACTTATCTCAGCAGGTGACATTCGCGCATTCCGCGAAGGCTCAAACATGCGACTTGATGTTGCTGACGTTGAAAAAGAAGCTGATAAACGTGGCATTGGTTCACCCGTCAGTGAAGCCGACGCATCCGAAGTCGTAGAAATAGAAGAGCTTGATCTCGACGGCGCCGACGATGGTATGGTAACCACTCAACTCTCTGCAGAAGATACTTTGCTCGACCTCGCTGTCGAAGAGGTAGCTGTCGAAGAGGTAGCTGTCGAAGAGGCCTCTAGTAGCGCGCGTTCCGCAAGCGGTAAGCGTGGCGGTGCGAGTAAGCGCGGTTCAAAGACAACTATTCTGCCCGGGGTAGAAATGTCTGACGAGGGTGGTGGCATGCGTGCTGCTCTAGTAGTTACAGCTATTGTGTTAATGTTTGCAATTCCTTTTGCAATGGGCATGGTCTCTGGTCGACCATCGGGCATTACGCAAGGTATTGTCGACATGTTCGCTAACTAAGGCATAATGCCTAAACAAGCCCTGATTCTAAGCATAATGCTTGCAGTCGGGGCTTGTTCACGTAATGAGCAGCCACTTGCTAATAGCGAGTTAGCCATTATTGAATCCCTTTGTCTAACACCTCCCGCTGCCAACAATATCGATTATATGTTGTGGGGTAAATTCGAAGTGTCAAACTTCGAGTTCCATTCAAACCCCGATGTCGAGTTGGCTGATATACCGGTGGTTATGATCGACTTTCATGAGGCAGAGGAGTGGTGCCGACAACGTGGTCTGCGCTTGCCAACCGCAGGCGAATGGTCAATGGTGACAAGTAATACCGAAATGGCATCCTCGAAGGCTGGAGCACGCAACGATATTGACTTAGATATTAACCGACCTTTGCCGGGTGGTGTCTTCGAGCGCGGGCGCCTCGAGTGGGGGATGTATGACATGCATTCTAATGTTCGCGAGTGGGTTAGTACCGATTCACCAACGCATGCGATTGCTGTTGGCGCCTCTTTCGCTTCGCGATCCGATATTGATCAGCAACTCGCGATGAATAAAAGGGACCGCGCCGTAGATGTAGGCTTCCGTTATGTCGCTGATGCTGTTGAATACATAGAGCAACACATCGCCCCGCGCTGGAATAGCATGAACGGCACTCAACGTCAGCAAGCGCGTTTGGCGATAGGAGAGTGGAAAAAAGATTGGCGCCTGGCTTTAGCCGCGAAATTAGATGCCAGTATGGTTGGCAAAGATTTATTGCTAGCCATTAAACAGTAATGAAGAAAAACGAACTCCGCGCTCTATTAGAGGCTCGAGGGTTGCGTCCAAATTCTCGTTTTGGTCAGAACTTTTTGATTGACGAAGCTTTGTTGGCACGTATTCCTGACGATGCCGGTGTTAAAGCCGGTGATACAGTCCTTGAAATTGGCCCAGGTGCCGGAGCTCTCACTGAAGAGTTATTGAAAGTGGACGCAAAGGTGTTAGCCGTCGAGATCGACCACGGTTTCGCCGACTTACTGCGTGTCCGCTTTGCCTCACAACTTGACTCGAAACAATTAACGTTAATCGAAGGTGATGCGCTCGGTAAAAATGAGATGCTGAATCCCGCAGTTGAAGAGTGGTGGCAGCAGCTTGATACAGCGCCGTACATCGTCGCCAATTTACCATATGCCATCTCCGGACCTTTCCTCGCGCGACTTCCTGGTCGTGACATTGCCGGAGTGACATTACTGTTGCAGAAAGAGGTAGCGGAAAAAGTAGCCGGTCCATCAGCCAATGTCGAATGGAGCTCGCTTTCCATTCGCCTGTCTCTCTCGTTCGACTGCAAACTAGGGCGACGCCTGCCACCAGAAGTGTTTTGGCCTCGTCCACAAATAGATTCAGCGTTTTTACAGCTGGCACCATTACCAGGTGGTATAAGTCGTGAGCAAGATATGCAGTTAGCCGAAGTGCTGCGCTTTTCCTTTGGGCAGCGTCGAAAACAGGTATTTGGCCGATTACGAAAACAATTTCCGGCTTGGGCGCAAGCTTTAACTGATCTCGATGTGCCTGCTGACGCACGTCCAGGTAATATTGCGCCAAATGTTTGGCTTAATGCTTTAGACAAGGTAAATTGCTAGATATTAATGGCTGACCTTACCCCTTTTCTAGATAAATTAAAATCGCATCTTTCTATTGATGCGGTGGTAGGAGAAAAGGTTCGCCTCGAAAGTAAGGGTAACCGCATGTGGGGGTTGTGCCCATTCCATGCCGAGAACACCCCGTCGTTTACAGTTTCTGTTGACCGCGGCTCTTACAAGTGTTTCGGTTGCGGAGAGTTTGGTGATATTATTTCATTCGTCCGCGAAACCGAAGGTTTAGAGTTTTTCGAGGCCGTGCGTGTTCTTGCCGATCAAGCTGGCCTGGATATGCCACAGCAATTCTCACAGCAAGATTCTCAAAAATCGGCACTGAAAGTTCAAGCGCGCGAGGCTCTGCAAATTGCCCGACGCTACTACGCCGAGCTGTTGGCGGGTCCAGAGGGAGCGGGTGCGCGTAAATATCTTGAAGATCGCAAGGTGCCGCAAGAATCATGGGCGCACTTCGGCCTTGGATGGGCTCCGCGCAACCGCCAAGATTTATTGGGCTTGCTGCGGCAAAACGATATCGACGTCGAGGCTGCCGAGTTAGCGGGGCTGGCCTTACGCGTTGAAGGCACCAACGAGATTAAGGCGCGCTTCTGGGAACGACTCATGTTTCCGATTTCAGACTCTGGCGGGCGCACCCTTGGCTTTTCGGGGCGGTATTTGCCCGGTTCTTTCGCCGAAGGCAAGAAAATGGGTAAATATATTAATTCGCCCGAGGGACCGCTATTTCCTAAGCGCCGGCTTCTGTTCGGTGTAGACAAATTGCAGACAGGCTTGCGTAATCAGCCTGAAGCACCCATTGTGATTTGCGAAGGTAATCTCGATGTGATGCAGCTGCACAATATCGGTCAAATTACCTCTCTGGCTGCCCTAGGTACTGCTTTTACCGATGATCACTCGCGTATTCTGGCACGCTACGACCGCCCGGTGGTTCTTTTATTTGACCCTGACACCGCCGGTGCTAAGGCAGCTTTCAGCGCCGGACGGATTTTAGTAGCTGAAGGTGTTGATGTCCGTATTGGCCGACTACCTGATGGCTGTGACCCGGCAGATATGGTAGCAAATGGCGATAAATCCTTGTTAAACCAAGTAATTAGCGATTCTTGGGATATACTCAAGTGGCGTCTCGATACATGGTCTAGTAAATCTGATCTGTCTCAGGCTGCTGTCAAGGATAAAGCTGCGCGCGAGATGGCCGAGTGGATTACAACTACTCCAAGTCCTGTCATAGCCGAAACTTGGGAGCGCGAGGCAGCTAGTTTTCTAGCCATAAGTCAAGATACGCTGCGGCGGCTGTATGACCCTCATAAAGAGGCTCAGCCAGCAATGCCGGCAACCCACACCCAACACAACAATTACCTCAACAATACGGAGATTCTGCAACAAAACGAACGTGAAATAATAGGCACTTTGCTCATTGATCCCAGCGTATATTCTTTTCTGCGCCAAGAGCTGGATGTGTTAAAATTGTCAGACCCTAGTACCGATTCCTTGCTGCAATGGATTCGCCTCCAACGCGACCAAGGAATATCCTACAATCTGACTTCTGCACTAGCTCAATTCGACAATGACGAACAGCATAAGTGGCTCGATTCTCTACGTCATCAAACCATTACCGACCCGCGCCTTGCTCTAGAACGTGCTTTAAGTGCGTTGCCCGCAAATACCGAGTCGGATCAAGTTTCAAACGGTAAACCGATGACCTTCGAAGATCTAGCAAGATTAAGCCGCAAGATTTCAGTTACGCCTAACGATACGCCAGAACAACCGTAAGCCCTCATAATGTCCAAAACTAAGTTAAACAAAACGATTTCTACAACCATCGACACTCTTATCGAGAAGGGTGCCGTTACAGGAAGTTTGCCTCAAGAAGAATTGTATTCGGCAGTACCTCCAGAAAAGATGCAAGACATTGAAGTGCTTACAGAAATCATGACCCGCATCGAGCAAGCTGGCATTTCGCTAGGTACCTCGACGACTAAGGCAGCGGCGCAGTTCTCGGGTGGTTCAACGCCAATTCCTGTTACGCCAAAACCACTGTCTACTATTTCGTCACGCGCTGCTGGCCGTGACGTGCCGTCTGTCTTAGAAAAGATTGACGACCCAGTGCGCATGTACTTAACGCAAATGGGTGAAATACCTTTGCTTACTCGCGACGAAGAAATTTTGCATGCTAAAACGACTGAAGTATCACGTAAGGTATTTCGTCGGCTCGCTCTCGAGTCCGGCTTGGTTTTCGATTTCGTTATAGATACTTTACAAGCGGTTAAAGAGGGTAATCTGGCATTTGACCGTACGCTAAAGGTAAACCCTTCAGCGCAGGCCAACTCCAGCTTTGCTGTTCTTCACCATTCAAGCCGCCGCCTTAAGAAGCAAGCCGCTGAGGAGGGCGCCGAAGAGGGCACCTCGTCAAATATTGATGGTGGTGCTGGTTATGAACTCACGAAGCAAGACCTTGAGCAACGCCTCGGTGGTCACCTTGCGGATTTGATTGAGTTGCGCGATACTGCGCGTGTCGGTTACGAATTACAACTTGATAAAAAGTTGTCAGCGGGTGAACGTAAAGTCTTCGCTCGTCATATGCGCTCGCGTCATCGCTGCGTGGCAGTGTTAATCGAAGAATTACACATGCAAATTGCTGTGGTTAACGACGCAATCACTTTGCTGTTTAAGCGCCATGCAGAATGGGCTAGCTTGATTCAGCAAGCAAAAGAGTTCCCGTCTAATAAGCGTCGCACTAAAGAGGGTAAGCCAGAGTGGTTGTCACTTCTGTTCGAACTTAAGCAATGGGAGATAAAAGCAATGGAGCCCTTCTCTTCATTCAACCGTCGTTTCGAGTTGTTGAAGCGTGCGATGGGTGTCTACGACGATGCTAAGCGCGCGCTGTCATCTGGCAACCTGCGTTTGGTTGTTTCTATTGCCAAGAAGTATCGCAACCGTGGCTTGAGCTTTCTTGATCTGATTCAAGAGGGTAACACGGGCTTGATGAAAGCCGTAGAGAAATACGAATACCGTCGTGGCTATAAGTTCTCTACATACGCCACATGGTGGATCCGCCAAGCTATCACGCGTTCTATCGCTGATCAGGCACGCACAATCCGTATACCGGTGCACATGATTGAAACCATGTCTAAGTTGCGCGTCGTGCAAAAACGTCTTCTGCAAATTCACGGGCGCGAGCCTAACATCGCAGAAATGGCTGAGGCGGCAGATATTCCTGTCGACGAGGCTGAGCGCGTAATGAAAATTGCTAAGCATCCGATTAGCCTCGACCGCCCAATCGGCGACTCTGAAGACTCCTACTTTGGCGACTTCATTGAAGACGAAGGCTCTGATAACCCAGTCGAATTGGCCGGGCAGGGCATGCTTAAAGAGCGTATCGGTGATGTGCTTGACTCGCTAACCTTCCGCGAACGAGAAATCGTTAAATTGCGTTACGGTATCGGCGACGGCTACACCTACACCCTTGAAGAAGTTGGTCGTATCTTCCGTGTGACTCGCGAGCGCGTGCGTCAGATTGAAGCGAAGGCTATTCGTAAGTTACAGCACCCAATTCGGGCACGCAAGCTTTCGGGCTTCCTTGATGGCACTGCGTGATTGTAAGATGGTAGGGTCTTGGACAACACCCTACCATCCTTAATCAAGGCGCAAGAGCTCGACAAACGTATTGTCGTTCTGCAACGGCGCCTAAAATCGCTGCCTATAGAGGTAGGTGAGCGCGAGTCGGCATTACTAACGATGCAAGCTGAACTCGATGACGCCAAAGCCGAGCGTAAAGGCTGTTTGGCTAAGGCCGATTCCATTGAGGTGGAAGTATCTTCTCGCGAAGATCGCATTGACAGGCTTGACCGTACTGCGACCGAGTCGTCTGATGCCTCTATTTGTAAGGTTGCACAGCACGAAGCAACGGGCTGGCGTGAGAAGAATTCGGCCGACCAAGAGATAGCTTTAGGCTTATTGGATCGCGCCGATGAGCTCACTGCCAAAGTAGAGAAGTTGAGTCCCGAGGTAGAGCAATCTGTGGCAGATTTAGGGAGCTTTCGAAAAACAGTTAAAACTGACGCCGCCGATTTCCAAAAGGATCTCGACACTTTGTCGCTGCAGCGTGCCGCTCATTTGCAGGGCGCTAATTCGGCTGTAGTTAAGGCTTTCGAAGCCTTAAGCGAGAGGAATCCCGGGGTCGCCGTTTCGCCTTTGCGTACCGACAGCTGCGGCGGATGTGGCACTCGTTTAGTGGCAAATGATTGCATGCGCGTGCAGGCAATGAAGTCACCAGTGCGCTGTCCGTCGTGCACAAGGTTCTTGGTATCACAAGAATTCTTTAGCGAGCACAATAACTAGTATCTGCTAAACTGCGAGGCATGTTGCTGCTTACAACCGTCTCATCTCTCGTCCTTGCTTTAGCTTCACAGCAATCACTGCAAGGACAACTTCCCAAGGACGACCTTGGTGTTACTCAGTTCTTGCTAGAACATCCCGAATATAACGGGAAGGGCATCCGCGTGGCGGTGCTTGATACTGGCATCGACCCCGGACATCCTTTTTTGCAAACTACGCCAGATGGGCGCCGCAAAATTGTCGACTGGTACGATGCGACTACTGACGCCTTGTTGCCGACCGATTATGTCGCCACGCAAAGGGGTGGCCATCTTACAGGCTTGTCCGGACGCGATCTCGACTTGGGTAAATATGCTAAGTACCAAGAGTTCCACCTCGGGCGCATGGGGGCCGAGTTTTTTCCGAGTTCTTTATCCGGACGTATTACCGGCGACCGCAATGCCGATTTCGAAGAAGCGCAATTGCGTTACAGCGAAGCGCAAGTGGGTGCCGAAGAAGGTGATGCAACTCTTGAGTCTGTAATCGCCGAGCGTAATGCTAATGCATTAATGGCGGATGGCCCGGTTTACGATGTGATTGTTTATTCTACATCCGGAGGTTGGCGCGTAGTAATTGACTCCGATGAAGACGGTGATATTGGAGAAGAGCAAGCGTTATCCCCCTTTAAAGAGTCGGGTGATTGGGCCACTTTAGGTGATGAAAGTAATATGAATTACGCAGTCAACGTTTCGGACGACGGCAACATGACTAGCATCTACTTTGATGCTCACGGGCACGGCACGCACGTTGCGGGCATCATTGGTAGTTACGAAGGTGAAGGAGCGCGCTTAAATGGCATTGCACCTGGCGTTGAATTCGTAGCAATTAAAATTGGCGACAGTAAGGTTGGCGGTTCTACCTCTGGCTTTGCCGTTTCAAAAGCACTCGATTATGCAGTTGAGGCTGGATGTCAAATTGCTAACATGTCTTTTGGTGGGCCATCTTTTTATGCCGACGGACGCGAGCCTGACGATTGGGTAGTTGAAGAAGCCGCCAAGCGTGGTTTGTTATTGGTCACCTCCGCCGGTAACGAAGGACCGACGCTTTCTACTGTTGGTTCACCGGGCACGTCTGAGGCGGCTTGGTCGATTGCAGCGGCTATCTGGCCTGATACACAGAAAGTAAGTTACAGCTCTTTGAATCCGGCAGAACCATTGTTGTTCGACTTCTCGTCGCGCGGGCCTCTGCCGACGGGTGATTTGGGTATCGACTTCGCTGCTCCGGGGGCAGCTTTGAGCGCATTGCCTTCATGGACTCTCGCCAAGGGCGAAAGCTGGAACGGTACCTCAATGGCGGCGCCACAAATGGCTGGCTGTGTTGCTCTACTCGAGTCTGCAGCAATGGGCGAAGGCTTGCCGACGGATCACGAAACTCTGCACCGCGCTTTCCGTTTGTCTGCAACGCGCTTCGCACAACATGATTGGGTGGAGGTAGGGCATGGCTTTATCGATATGTTGCCTGCTCTTAGTCACCTGCGGATGCTTGCTAGCGAACGTCCGGCTCAAACTTTGTACGATATTCAAATTGCTAATCAGTTTGGTGTTGGCGAAGGAATTTATGTGCGTGGCCTGAAAAACAAAAAGGTTTTCACGCGCTCGGTTGCCATCGCCCCGCATTTCGATGACGATTCTACTAATGCTGCCAAAGCAGACTTCTTGCGCACTTTCTCGATTGTCTCTGAAGCCGATTGGGTAGTCGCACCAGAAGGTATGTACTCGTCCGCTCAAGGAAATAGTATCAGCCTTAGCATCAACCCAGAAAATCTCGAGCCAGGTCTGCACAGCACGCGAGTTTTGATGTTCGATGCTGACAAGCCGCGCTCTATTGGCGCAGAAATTATTATTCCGATAACAATCGTCGTCCAGCTTGATAGCGATAGCGAGCATAAGTCAGTTGATCGCGCGACGCTTAAGCAGGGTGACTTGCACCGCAGTTTCTTGCAGGTGCCGCATGGTGCAAATTATGTTGACATTAAAGTTACCCAAAACGGTGGCGGACGTAATGAATATCGGCCTGGCGCGGGTAGCGTTAGCGCCTTGCGTTTCTACGAAGACCGCCAGCAACGCGGTCGTTTCTTTTTAGAAGACGGCGATGTCTATACAACTCGCGTTAAGGTGGAAGAAGGCACGTTGTTCGAATACTGCATGTCGGCGCGTTGGACCACAAACACTGTCGCTCAGCTCGACCTCGATTTTAGCTTTGTTGGTTTACATTCCGCTCAATCGACCTTTGAAGTGCCTGTGGGGCAAAACACGGCTTACTTTGCTTTCACTTCTCCGCTACACGATGTGTCGCGTCTGCGCGCGTCTGCAAGTATCGATGGTGTCGCTAAGTCGATTGACGCCGCCATGAGCATCATCGTCGATCCGATTCGCTCCCACGTTATGGAAGATCACGGTATGTTTCAAGGTGTCATTGAATTTGACGAGACTATCCCAGAAGGTGTGAGTAGTGTTTCATTGTTCACTCCGAACTCGATTCAAACTACCGAGTGGCGCGAAGACTTGATGCTCGAAATTTTCGACAGCAACGACGCTATTGTGGTGCGTCAAATCATGTATGAAGTAGAAACAGAAATAGGTGCACTCGATGCGGGTGATTATCACTTTAAGGTTTCATTCCCATCTCTAGGCAAGGCTTCACTCGAAGCTCGTTTTGCCGGACTCGAACTGTATCTCTACCAGTCGCGGGGCAATTTCACTTTGTACCCAAGCTTGCAAACGGTGTTCGACCAAAGTCATTCATCCAGTAGCTTAAGCATCCTCGCTGGCGGCGGACGCACTCTCTTCGCAAGCCTCCCGAATCTAGACGATTTGCCAGCCGGTTGCTGGTACTTCGGCGAAGTCAGTGTCTCAGACGGTGAGGGCGCCGTGGCTTCTAATCCAATTAAAGTTTACCGTGGCATAGCCGCTGATGAAATCGTCGAAGACGATGCCGCCGAACCAGAAGTAATGCTTTCCGGAATGCCACCCGCTGAATACATGGACGCCGAATCAGAAGTATTGAGTGACCTTGAGCAAGCGTGGGTCGACGTCCAAGCCGACGAAGAGGCTACGGATGCGGATAAACTGACCGCTCTTTTAGAGTGGGCTGATAGCGAAGCAAGTAGTGCGGATGCGCAGTTTGCTAAATTTGAATTCTTGAACGCCCATGGTTTGCATGCGCAACTGCATCTTGAATCAGCGTCTTTTCTTAAGTCATTTCCTAGCCAGCGTGAGGCCTTTATGGCCGCTGCCAAAACTTGGAAGTAGAATCGAATCATTCGTTACGGCTTGCGCTGTGCTCAAATGTGTTTCCTGCACATGATGCCGCGCAAGCCATCGATTCTTTAGGCGGCTCGATGCGTAAAGTGGTGGCCAAGCTGCCAGATGATGTTGCGTCAAACATTTCTTACGGATTATATTTTTCTGATTTGGCGTCGCGCCAATTTGTAGATTCGCCACAGTCGTTTGCTGATTATGCCGCGCTGTTGAAGGAGCTAAATTTAAAAGTAACAACAGCCAATGCCTTTCCTTTCGGAAATTTTCACGCTGCGGAAGTAAAAAGGAAAGCGTTTCTGCCTGATTGGCGAGAGCAATCCCGAGTAGATTACACTTGCCGTGTCGCCGACTTGCTAGCACAACTAGCAACTAGCGATAAGGGGTTGTCTATCTCCACCTGCCCCTTTGGCTACGACTCTGCGGCCGCATGCGAACAGAGCATTGGCAACGTAAGATTAGTTGTCGCGCATCTACAGGAATTGCATCAGCGAACTGGCAAGCACATTCACCTAGCATTCGAAGCCGAGCCGTGCGCATGTTTTAGTGACAGCGGGGCGTTAATCGATTATCTCGCAACAAGCTTCAGCGATGACGAGCGTCGGTACATGGGCATTTGTTTCGATTTGTGCCACTCCGCGGTCACCGACGAAGCCTATGAGAAGGTTCTTTCACAAGCGGAACGGCAAAACGTCACGATAGCCAAAGTGCAAATTTCTTCTGCGCTACAACGTGACTCGAGATTGTGTAGCTCAAGCATTGGCGATTTAGAGGAATTAGCGGATAGCACATATTTCCATCAGTGTCGGGTCGACGACATCCTCTACGCCGATATCGATCAGGTGCCGACTGCGACGCGGGCAGAAGGGAAGACCTGGCGTATTCATTGTCATGTACCGATTTGTTACAGCGATTACGGCAGTGGGTGGCTAGCTACAGCATGGCGTCCTGCTGTAGAGGCGGCTATTGCTGCGCAGATTAAAGACTTTGAGGTCGAGACATACACGCTCTCGTTGCTTAATACCAAGTTCGTCAAAGGAGAAAGTGTTGAAGAATGCGTGGCGCAAGAGATATGTGCCGGGTTTTTAGCCCTCGGTCTTGACACTGATGGTGGGTGACACTATTATTTTCGGCCATTCGCTAGTCGAATGACCTGGCCCCATCGTCTAGTCTGGCCTAGGACACCAGGTTTTCATCCTGTCAACAGGGGTTCGAATCCCCTTGGGGTCACCAATCAAGCAGCTCGTTAACTTCGGTTAGCGAGTTGTTTTTTATTCCTTGCCGCCAAGCGGGTGAGCTTGAGCGTATAAATCGCGTAACCCTTCAATGGACACGTGCGTATAGATCTGAGTGCTGCCAAGACTGGCGTGGCCAAGTAGCTCTTGCACAGTGCGCAAATCCGCGCCGCGACGCATCAGATGAGTGGCAAAGCTATGGCGCAAAGTGTGAGGTGAGCAAGGAGAGTGAATGCCGGCACGCAACAAAAACTTGTCAAGGATACGGCGAATAGAACGGTCGCTGATACGCTTGCGGTGTTTGTTAACGAAAACAGCTTCGCCGTTAAATCCTTTTGCCGTCTTGAACATAATATATTGTTCGAGCGATTCTACGGCTGGCTTGCCCAGCATTGCATAACGTTGCTTCTTGCCCTTGCCGTGCAGCAGCACCAAGCCGCTGTCGAGCTGTAAATGCTTGAGGTCAATAGCAACTAATTCTGAAACGCGACAGCCCGTTGAGTAAAGCGTTTCGAGAATGGCACGATCGCGATCTTCGTTACGGTCGTCGGGGCATGGCGCCTTGAGCAAGCGTTCCACTTCGTCTTCTTCAAGAAAACGTGGAAGCTTCTGTGCTTTGCGTGGGCCGCGGAGTCCGACGCAAGGATTGTCTTCAATGTAACCTAAGTCTTCGAGCCACCTGAAGAAACTGCGCAGAGTTGAAAGATGGCGCGCCATCGTCGAAGGGCCAAGCTCTGCTTCAAGCAAAGACCCAAGATAAAGTCGAATGCGGGATGCAGTGATTCGCTGCACGGGTGGCGGTTCGGCGCTGACTGAGGTGTCAAGTGGGTCGTAACTTAAAAACTCGATGAAGCGTGATAAATCGCGATGGTAGGCGCGTAAAGTATGTGGGCTAACCTGACGCACCTCGCGTAGATGCTTCAAGAATTTGTCGTTCAGGGTTGCCAAGGGTAAGCTCACAGATAAAGAATAACCGCAAGGCATAAGCCTTGCACCACATCACGGAACATAGTTCCGCTTCATTACGTCATAATTTCATGAGCAACTTTAATGTTCGGTGTATCGCACGTTCCGCGACAGCTGTTTCGCCAAGCAGCTGCTTGCTAGAGATGCCGCCATCGACACCTTTGGTTTTCTTGGATAGCTCTTCGGGCCGCGGCTTGTCGGCAATTGCGTTTGGCCCAGATGATGCGGTGGTAGGGCGCGTATCGCCAGCGGTATCCACTAGCGAAAAATGGCCACTATCTAATGTCGATCCTGCGCAAGAGCTCGAGCGCGCTTGCCAAGACGAAAATTGGTCTTTCGATGCTGGCATACCACAAATTGGCGTTGGCTGGATTGGCTGGTTTTCCTTTGAGTGTGGCCACGCCTACGAATCGTTTCCATGGAGCGCTCCATACCCCGATTCTTGGCCCGACTACAACTTCGGACGTTACCGTCAAGCTTTAGTCTGGACGCCAGATGGTCGCGTGATGTTGCTGTATGCCTTTTGTGACGATTTGCCTGATGCCTCTGCCGATGCTTTAGTGTTATTTGAAGATGTAATCGCTAAAGCCGAGTGCAGGCAAGTTGA
>CAWWAN010000028.1:0-14996 GCA_963934925.1 uncultured bacterium
AAGGCCGCGTTGATGAGTTCTAGGCCGTCATCATCAAACGCATCGCCAATGAACAACGCGGTTTGCTCATCGAGGCAAGCGAGCGCGGTGTCGAGGTGATAGAAATCTTCATGACGTAACTCGTACAGTAAAATATCTAGCTCAGGGTAGGCATCATCAATTTCTTGCCATCCGCGTAAATCACTGCGTTGCCCAACAGCAGCATGCAGTAACAATCGTTGCGGATGCCAAAGGCCATCACCATGCCCCTCGAATTTAATATCGGCGGCCGACAGGCCCTTTATTTCAAAACCTTGATCAGCGAAAAATTGTTGGTGCACCTCAACTTCGTCACGACGCGACAAGTGGGCCATGCTAGTACGCCACGCGTGGCGGTAATGCGGCACTATAAAGGATGGGTTTGCGGTAAATACCAAATCGTGCATTCCGCTTATCGCTGGCAGTACTTCTACGTTGAGCCCGTTATCAACAAAGGAGTCATGCAGCTGTTGCCATTCTTGCATAGCGGCTTGCTTATCTATTTTTTGCAATTCTCCGTTCTCGTCACGCATATGGTTATTATGCGCTTCTTTAACGTCAAAGAAGTCAGCCGCCGCCATCAGTACAGATTTGGTCGGCTCTACAGCGGGGTAATCACTAGCGCGTCGCAGCCATTCGTTTAAAGTACGAATGATGGCCATTAATAAACGTCACGCTTCTTAGCAGCAAGTTGTGCTAAATATAACATGGCTACCGTTATGACCATCAAGACCAAGACGCTAAGCCCGTCTGATGGTGGGGTGGCGCTTGGCGGTAGTAAGCCAGTAGCCACTTTTTCTATGCCACACATTGATTTGGCTAATCCCATTACATAATGGTGTAGTGACCATATTTTTGCGTCGCCAGGTAATGAACCGACTACTGTTCCCCAAAAGAACAGCAAGAACGCCGCCCACAACAATGGCTTTTTAGACCATATAGCAAGCAATACGCAAAGTGCGCAGTAAGGAATCACTGAGAGGATTAACAATAAGCTGTGCATGAAACCCAGGCTCATTACCTCGCCGAATGAGGCAGGCATGAAAATTCCAAAAACTAGCGACGGCGCTAGGGCAGCGAGCAGCAGTAAGGGTGTCGCCGAAAGGATACTTCCTACAAGTATGCCGGCCACGCACGCCCATCTCGGAACGGGTCGCGTGAAGATGTAAGCTATCGCACCTTTCTCATAAAGCGAGGCGACGGTTGGCAAGGTTAAGAATAGCGCGATAAAGGGTAGCGTAAAGTAGACGTTTATTGGCACGATGTATTCGCGTAAAAAAACTACAGGCCTCAAGTCTTCAACAGCGTAGTGAATTGCAAGAAAACTGAGGATGGCTGGAATGAGCGCGATGACTGCAAACACTATAACGCCGGAATTTTTCATGCGACTATTCCAAGTAAAGGCAGCTAAAGATTTGATAGCGTTAATCATGCGTTGTCGGAGAGTAGGAGGCTATAAACCAACTCGAGTTCTTGGTCGTCAGTTTCTAAGGTTTCGATAATTCCGCTGCGTCCGTAAGCACTGAGTTTTTCTAACAAAACGGGCAAGTCGAAAGTATCAAGATGAAAACGACCATCGATATCTTGATTGAATCCGGTAATCAATTCGTCGCCGAGTAATTCGGAAATCAGCTGGCGAAGGTTCTCACCTTTTATTGTGGCGCGTCGCGGCTTACGATCGATGAGCTTGCGGATATCAGATAAACGACCCTCGGCGAGGAGGCGCCCGTGGTGCAGCATCATTAAGCGGTCAGTAACAGATTCGACCTCATGCAAAACGTGCGATGCAAGTAGTACCGTGCGTCCGCTTTCTCCCCATTCGCGCACCCTGTCGATCGTTTGGCGGCGATTAGTTGGGTCCATGCCATTGAGTGGCTCGTCGAGTAACAGTAAATCGGGTTCAAAGAGTAAGGCCTGAGCCACTTTCACGCGCTGGCGCATTCCTTTCGACATTTCGGATAACCGAACATTGGCTTTTTCAGCCATACCCATGAAGTCGAGGGCTTGCATCGCGCGTTTTGTTGCGGCTGCACCATGATCGCCACCGAGCACCGCCAACATTTTCATGAAGTCGACAGCCGTCTCGTTCTCAAAGTGGACGTCTTCACCAATCGAATATCCGATGTGACGGAGAACGTGGTAATTCCCAGGCACCATTATTTCGCCAAATATTTTTACGCTACCCCGCGAGGCGTGAATTTGCCCAGTGAGCAAGCGCATGAAAGTTGATTTTCCAGAGCCATTGGGGCCGAGCAAGCCGAAGACCCCTTTGTCGAGAGTGACATTTAAGCCAGCCAATCCCTGAACTTCGCCATACCAACGCGACAAGTTCTTACATTCAATTGCGGGAGAACTCATCCTAAGAAAGTGCGGCGCTTCAAGCCGCGGTAAACGATTAGGAACGAAACAAGTGATGTCGTAAGCATTACTAGAATGGACACATTTGCTGGGGCCGAAGGTAACGCTCTCTTTATGGGTGTTTCGTTGAGCGCGTACTCGCAAACCACACCAGTGTTGTGCAATATAGATAATGCTAATGCATTCGGATTCATGGTAATTGCGAATATTATATTCGCAAGTATCGACAGGACAACGAAGATGAACACAAACGAGATGTTGGTCCAAAGCCCACTTCTAGTGATGGTCGTAATCGCTTGCACAAGTAGCGACAGAGTTACTGAAATGAGTAGTAGTGACCAAAACATACCAAAAGGAACAATCGCAATTT
This sequence comes from uncultured bacterium, assembly GCA_963934925.1. Lineage (GTDB taxonomy): Bacteria > Planctomycetota > UBA1135 > UBA1135 > UBA1135 > JAPKEZ01. Next base: position 2,747 of record CAWWAN010000028.1, read on the forward strand.
GTGAAAAATGCGCGTCACTGGAAGTTGCCCAGTCGGAAACCCAGACCAACATCATTGGCCCGAAAGTAGCTGCCATTAGAAAACCAACAAAGGCCACGCTGCGACCAAGGATGTAACTGAGCGGGCTAATAGGCCTCGAGAAATAGGCATCTAGCGCGTTAGTCTCGATGTCTTTAGAAATGAGATCGTAACCAAAGAGTAGCGATAGCGGCAGTAAAACGGGATAAACAAACAACTTCAGTAATCTTAAATACACTCTGGCGTCAATCTCCCAGTCGCCGCTATCGCCACCAGCTATGGCGCCTACCTGCTCTGTAAGATCGCGCCATCCCGGCAGGATTTGATTCATCGTGTACATCATGATCATCATGCCTGCGCCCAGCATCAGCGAAAGGCTAGTGATGCGCCGCACCCATTTAGATTTCCATCCGCGGCTTAACGCAAGTCCGGCGAGTGGCACCCAGGCGGGTACTCTCGATCGCGGACCGCTGTACCTTTGATATTCAGCTGCTTTAAATGCCATACTTAGGATTCGAGGGCTTCGAGGAAAGCGTCTTCAAGAGAGCGCGCGGCAGGGTGAACGCCCAGCAGTTTTGTTTTTGCGACTTCGGCTAACTCAAACATCATTGGCGAAGTAACAATTTCTTCGTCGCGCGAGACAATGAATTCTCCGACGTGCTTGCCAGGAATAATTATGTAATCGTTGTTTTGTGCACAATCACTGAATTGCTGCGCCTGCTGATAATCGACGCGCACACGTTTTGCACCACGCGCGGCAGTGGTTAGCTCGGACACCGTTGCGCTTTGCTTTAGATTACCCTCGTCTAGCACCCATACTTGATCGCAAAGGCGTTCGACGTCGGGAAGCAAATGACTCGCGAGAACCAAGTGAATATTATGTTCGCTTGTGACACGTTCGATTAAACCCAACATGCGCTCTCGTGATTTTGGATCTAGGCCGTTGGTGGGCTCATCTAAAAAAAGGATGTCAGGGTCGTGTGCCAGTGCCGCTGCCAATTTATAGCGCTGGCGCATACCAACAGAATAAGTTTCTACTTCGCGATAACGTTCTTCGCCGAGGCCGACAAAGTGCATGACATCGTGAGCCCGCAACATAGCGTCGTCGGCAGGGATACCGCATATTTCCGCAAGATGGGCAATGCCACGTACGCCAGAGATAGAGCCGATAAACGAATCACGTTCAGGCATATATCCGATTCGCGCCCGCAGTTGCATGCCATGTTTTGCGACATCTTGACCAAAGATGCTAACTTTGCCAGAGTGCGGTCGAATGAGACCTAGAATTGAACGCAGCATCGAAGATTTTCCCGCACCGTTAGCGCCGAGCAATCCAAGGCATCCACCGCTGAAGTCAACGCTGACGCCGTGAAGCGCTTCGTAGCTGCCATAGCGCACCACCAGGTTGTCTAAGGAAAGTACGTTATTGCTCACAGAGTTATTGGGATTAAAACGGACCGCGTTACTTCGGAAGTGAGCTCGATGAGTTTGGCATAGAGATTACGGTTCACCAGTGAGCGCTGCACTTCATCTTTGAAAAGCTGCAACTCAACGACGCCTTTAGTAATGACGGATTCGAGGCGCGCAAGGTAAATCCAGCTGTCGCCGATGATAGGCCCGCGCAACATAATGCTGTCGATGCGTTTTGAGCCAAGGTCGCTAAAAAGCTGTCGCCGAAACGTTTCTTCGAACTTTACATCGTCGCGCTTGATGTATCCGACTTTGCCTTGACGTTTGCTGGTCACAGGGTCTTTACAATAAGATTTTACGGCGTCTTCCCAGCTAAGCTCTTCAGCATTGATGCTTTGGGCAACCTTGTCTAAAACCATATAACGCGCCATGCGTTCGTCTTCACCGAGCGCGGCGCCAGTTTCACTGCTGAATAGCGGTAGGCGAATCCAGGATAGCTTGATGATGCCGGCGAATTCAGGGATTGAACTGTGGAAGTGGGTGCGCAACTCTGTTGTCGAGTAAGCCGCTTTTTGCAAAGCAATCAGCCGCGCTCGTACTACAATTTCGAGACCGCCTTGAGACAGGGCTGCTTGTGGATTTATTGTTTGGGAACCACGCTCTTCTGCCCAAAACAAGGCCTCGTTGATCAGCGCTTGCTGTGATACTTTCGGTATTTCTTCAGCATCAAGCAGGAGGCTGTTGCTGAACCAACGCACGTGGTTGTAGAATTTTTGCGAATTGATATACAGCTTTAGGTAATCGTAATCACGCTGCAAGATTTCTTTCAGGCTATCGTCGTTTTCGAAGAGGTTTTGCAGAACATCCTTGGCCGAATAGTTAGCACCATTTTGCTGCAACACCGTTGTGCCCATGACTTTCTCAATCTGCTGCTGCGTGTCACTTGGCTGCTGGCCAAACAATGAAGCGCAACACAGTAAGCCGAAAATCATCTGTTTTAGCATGTGAATATTATATGATATTTTGCTACATTAGTTGCTTCCTAGACCATGACTAAATCACTTCGAATTATCGAAAACGGGATTGAGCAGTTCGCCGAATTTAGTAAGCATGCTCCGCGAGTGTTTTTCGCGCCCGGGCGCGCCAATTTGCTTGGTGCCCACATGGATTACAATGGCGGGGTGGTCATGCCGGTTGCCTTGTCGAGGGGTACGTATGTGTTTGCCGCGCTTCGCAAGGACAACATTCTGCGTATTAGTTCACAGCAGTTTGGTGGCGAAGTGATTGAGGTGACAATAAGCGATTTGCTCCCACAGCGTGCGAAGGGCTGGGCGTGCTATATCGAAGGCGCTTTATGGGCGACACATGAGCGCTGGCAATACTTGGGCGGCCTCGATATTTATGTCGACTCCGATTTGCCAATTGCCAAGGGATTGAGCTCGTCGGCCAGCGTGACCTCTGCAGTTGTTAAAGCCGTCGCAAGTTTGTTTGACATCGACACTGATTGCGACGAAATGATTCACTTGTCGCATTTGGCGGAAAATGGTTACGTCGGCGTGCGCTGTGGTGTATTAGATCAAACAGCTGTTTTCTTAGGAAAAAAAGACTCCATACTGATGTTCGATTGCCTCGAACTTACTAGAGACCATGTGCCGCTCGATAGTGACGTTGCGCAAATCGCAATTATCGATTCGCAAATATCGCGCGAGTTGGCTTCATCAGAATTTAATTTACGAGTTGCCGAATGCACTAGCGCATTGTCGACGATGCAAAAGCATGTTCCGGATATGACTTGTTTGCGCGAACTGACCGTCAATCAATTTGACGAGTACAAAGACAAGCTAAGTGCGATTGAGCAAAAGCGCACGCAACACGTGATCGATGAAGTTCAGCGCACGCGCCGTGGTGCGAAAGCGCTGCGTGCCAATGACATTGCCGATTTTGGTGCTTGTATGACAGCTGCTCATTATTCGTTGCGAAACTTGTTAGAAGTCTCAACAGATGAATTAGATACCATTGTTAAGGCGGCTACCGATACCGATGGTTGTTATGGCGCGCGCTTAACGGGCGCAGGTTTTGGCGGTTGCGTGGCAGCGTTGGTGCACCCGCGAGCTAAAGCCGAATTCGAGAAGCACGTTTGCGACACATATAAGCAGCAGGCGGGTATCCAAACCTCAGTACAGTGGTTCTCGCCATCTGACGGAGTTTGCGAAATAGAACTCTAGTTTTCGACAACAGTTACGATAAACACCTTCAGGTACCGTCGCGAGTTGTCTTCAACTTCTTTAACCCACACTTCGCTAGTATTGCGGTATCCAGACTGTTTGACAATTTTCAGCAGCGTCTCACTACCGAATGCGTTTCCCACACTATCGTAGGTCGCCCATCGCAGCCAAGTCTTGCCGGTAATGGATCTAATGTTTTCAATTTGGAATTCGGGTTTTTCCTCAAAGACGAAATAGCGTTCAGATCGGTTAACCCACCACCAACCTTTAGGGAGCTCAGCTTGGCTGGTGAAATCGGCTTCGTCTATGTAAAAAAAATCTTCGTTTACAATCCCGATGCGATCGGCCAATGATTCGGCAGTGGCATGCGCCAAGCGAATCGAGTCGAACGGATTGAAGTCGGGTGGATTGAAGGCACTATCCAAGAACAACGCACCGTCTTGCAGATCATTAAAAGTTTCGATGCGGATGCCTCGCGGTGTGATCCAGTGCCAAACGGTTGGGTACAAGGCGCCTTTTCTGCCAAGTGCTTTATATTCACTTAGTTGTACGACATACTCTCCTAAAGAAACTTCGGACGGTAAATTGTTGTCGTTCAGCGAAACACTAAATTGTTGATCGTCCTCGCTTCTGGTCATGTTCAATATGTACCATCGCAGTTTTGTTTCAATCTCAAAGACATCGGCTGACTCTAGATCTTCTTTGAAAGGGTCGCCTGGCGTTTTCTGCCAACATCCCTTTCCGGCATCGAAGAGGAAGATATTTTTTGCATCGACAATGCCAATTTTAAATCTCATGCGATCTTCACTGCCGAGCCATAACTCTCCTTGTTGGGTTACATCGCGATCTTCTAAGCGAAAAACTATTTCGCCAGTCATACGAAAGTGCTTGGAAGGCGAAACCGTCTCGCTAGAACTCGCATTAGGCCCTTCAATAATAGGCGACTCTTGTTTGGCACATGCCGCAGCAAGTAAAAAACATAGAAGGGCGCGAACTAACATTTAGTCTGAGGCAGGCAGCCAGCTTTCCGGGTCTGGTCCAAGGTCGCGGCCATGAATATGGCTTAGCGAGGCACGCGCAATGGCAGAGGTTAATTTGTCAGGGTCGCTCAGGGCAGAAACCAGGGCCACTGTTGAGCTGTTAGCACCAATGCGACCTAAGGCCCAGGCAGCGGCGACTCTCACGTCAGGCGCAGCATCGGCGGATAAAGCGTTGGTGATTACACCGAGACAATGGTTAGCCGAGAACAGGCCCAGCGCCAAAATAGATTGAGCGCGAACCGAAGAACTTGGGTTTTCTACAAGGCTAAGCAGTAACGAGCTAGCCAATCCGCTATCGTCATTCATATCGGTTGAGCCAAGTTGGAACAAACAAAAAGCCGCGTTTGAAGAAACTTCAGTATTCGAGCCAAGCCGGGTTACAGCATCGGCGATTGGTGCCATTGCAGTGTTTGGCGAAGACAGTATGCCAAGCCCGAGTAAAGTTTTTGCGACGACTACGGCATCGTCGCTCCCTAAGTTGTTGTGAAGAATCGGCAGCACACTTGGGTCTCCACTAAAGCCAAGAGCCGCACTTGCAATGCCTTGGAAACGAGTTTTCCCGCTGATGGCTTGGTTTTCTATTTCGTCGCGATAGCGCGTTACGAATAAGCCAATGGCATTTGCTGAGATCTGCACGATCTCTTGGTTGTCGATGGTACGTTGACGCGCCATGGCCTGGCCCCATGCAACTATTTGGCGGTCACATTCGGCAATAATTTGGCCGGCAGATAAGGAGCCATCGTCTTCGCCCACTTCCTCGCGAGAGGGTTCGTTAACTGCGGGGGGTATATCCGACGTGTTCTTCAGGGCTTCGAAACCAGGAAGCACGGGTCCGACGGTAGGTTCGCTTGAGCACGAGCCGCTGAAGGCCGCCGCGCAAGCAACTAAACTTAGGGTGAGGTTGAATCTCATAGTTTCACGTACAATAACAGACCCGCAAGGTGATAAACATCTTCCTTCTAAATTGGAACTTCTCGAAACAATGGCCTTTGAAGGCCACGAACAAGTTCTGGCAGTGCAAGACGCACCGTCAGGGCTAAGGGCATGGATTGCCATCCACGCGCTTGATCCACAGCCGGCTTTTGGCGGCATTAGAATTCTAGATTACCGTAGCGAGCGCGATGCTTTGTTCGATGCTTTGCGATTGTCGCGCATTATGACTTATAAATGCGCGTTGGCGGGGGTGCAGGGCAGTGGTGCGAAAACGGTGGTCATCTCGAACAGCATCAACGATAGGACTGCCGCCATACGCGTTCTCGGCCGGCACATTGAAGGCTTGGGTGGTATTTATCGAGCAGGCCCTGATGCCGGTTTTACTAGCGATGATCAACAAGTGCTGATGGAAGAAACGCAATACATCGCTCATTTTGGCGTTGATGGCCGCATGCAATCTGCTGGCGATGCCACCGCGGAGGGCGCGATGCATGGCATTTTGCGCGCCCTTGAATTGCGTAGCGAATTGCAGGTGGAAGAGATTACCGTAGCAATTCAAGGCTTAGGTTCCGTTGGAGTTTCGCTAGCCAAACGCTTTCTTGAATTAGGCGCGCGCGTTGTCGGCGCTGATGTTGATTCAAGCAAGATCGCTCTCGCTCAAAATATTGGTGTCACTATTGTGCCGCCGTCGAAAATATTGTCTACCAGTTGCGATGTGTTAGTACCGTGCGCGATGGGTGGTACCATCCATGACGTGTCGATTCCGAGGATTCAAGCAAGTATTGTCGCTGGGGTCGCCAACAACACTCTTGGTCACGATTCACAGGCTGCTTTGTTAAAGGAAAATAACATTACGTTCTTGCCAGACTTCGCACTGAACGCCGGCGCTTTGATTGAGGGTAGCCACAACCTTCACACTAACGAGAATAGTTGCCCGCAAAAGCTTGCAGCAATTGGCGAAACGATTGCAAATATCCTTCAGCGCAGCGACGACGATAGGCTTTCAACAATCGAGGCTGCTTTTGCCTTAGCCTCCGAGAAGGTAATCGCTACTAAGAATCATTAAACTCTTCAAGCCAAATCATTTGAATGGCCTCGAGTACTTTTTCGTTGCATTTGTCGCGTTCGCCGATGAACCCCGGTAGTGACAAAATGCGTTCGATCAAATCGGTGAAGCGAATTTGCAAGGGATTGTAGTCGGGGTCACCCTCATACAATTCAATAGCGATGTCGTCGACGTTGTTCCAGTTTAGTTGCATTAATGCACCTCTTTAACTTTATTGCGGTTCCATGCAGGGATTTCAATAATTACGTCACAACTGCCGTTCGCCACTGCTTGGCAAGCGAGACGGCTAGTGAGCGTGAGCCCCGGCGCGTTGTCGAGCATGTCTTCCTCCTCCTCCTCTGCCGGCTCGAATCCACTTTCGTCGCTGCGGATAATGATATGGCAAGTTGAACAAGCATTGACGCCACCACAGGCGTGGTCAATGTCGATGTGATGTATATCGGCAAGGTGTAAAACGCTGCCATTCTCGCCATCATGGGCCTCGCCCAGGTTATCGGTGTCGACATCAACGGTTTTGTTGTCGGGTAAAAAAGTAATGCGATAGGTACTCATGAACTTAGGTCACTCACTTTTTGATTTTTAACAGCGTTATTGGCAACGTCGTTCATTAAAGACTCCGCCAAAGCTATGGAAGCATCTTCAAGAGCGTCGATGCAGTTTTTGATTTGTTTGGCTTCGGTTGAACCTTCTATGTTTTCAGCGGCAACTGTTGCTTCGTGCAACTCATCCCACAATTTCGGGCTCAAGTTTTCTTTAGCGAATTCTTGATGCTTATGCACCGCCCGTAAAACATTCTTGCGCTGCGCATGCAAGTCAATGATGCGCCGCGTCTCTAAATCTTGCTCGGCATTTTGCCAGGCATCGGCCAACATATTTTCTACTTCACTGTCGGTTAACCCATGTTTCGGCTCGATTGAAATCGAAGCCTCGACTCCACTTTTTTCTTCTTTGGCGAAAACACGCAACATGCCATTTGCGTCGAGTTGAAAGCGCACACCGATTTGCGGCAGACCCGCGGCCATCGGTGGAATGCCGCGTAGTTCGAATTCTCCTAAAGTGCGATTGTCTTTTACGAGTTCACGCTCTCCTTGAACGATTGTGAACCTAACAGCGGTTTGACCGTCAACATAAGTAGTGAATCCCTCTTTGGCCTGTACGGGTATAGCTGAATTACGATTGATGATTTTAGAAACCGTTCCTTCGGCGGTGCCGATGCCTAAGGACAGGGGTGTTACGTCGAGTAACAAAGCGTTTTTCACCTCGCCACCGAGGATGCCGGCTTGGATAGCCGCTCCTAGCGCAACCACTTCATCGGGATTGATGCTGTCATTGGCGGGGCGGTTAAAGAGTTGGGCGACGGCAGCTTTGACGAATGGCACACGGGTGGAGCCGCCGACCAAGATAATTTCGTCGATGCTATCAGGAGTTTGCTTGGCATCATGTAGCGCACTGACGCAGTGATCGAGTGTACGCTGGACATGCGGGATAATCCAGTTCTGGAAGGTACGCCAATCAATGGTACGGCGATAAGCGATACCCGCATCAGCATCGTGATAAACAAACTCAGCTTCTTCGTTAGACGACAATTGTTTTTTCACATCTTCGGAAATCATGCGCAAGGCCGCACGCGCTCGCGGGTCAGCAAGTACTTCGATGCCAGACTGCTCACGTATTTCAGCGGCGCAATGCATCATGATCGCTCGGTCAAAATCATCGCCGCCGAGATGAGTGTCACCTGCAGTTGCGATGACTCTAAAGATATCGTCGTGTAGCTCAAGCACAGAAACGTCGAAGGTCCCACCACCTAAATCAAAGACAACGGCTTTACAATTCTCTTGCTTATTTAAACCGTAGGCAAGTGCTGCAGCTGTAGGTTCGCTGACAATGCGCATTACCTCAAGTCCGGCTAATGAGGCAGAGCGGCGCGTGGCTTGACGTTGCGCATCGTCAAAATACGCGGGGACTGTGATGACAACTTTTGTTAAACTTTTTGCATCGAGTTTGAGCTCGGCCGCGGCGCGGTCGCGGCATGCTTGCAGGATATGCGCACTAACTTCTTGCGGCGTAATGAGGCGTTCGCCTAAATCAATCATTGCCATGTCGCGCTTTTCTGAGTGCACCACCTTGTAAGGCAGAGTTGAGATTTCGCGCTCAAGGTCTTCAACGGAGCGTCCAATTAAACGCTTGGCAGAATAAATAGTATGCAGCGGATCTAGTCGCATGCGCTCGACGGCGGCTTTTCCGACTACTGGAGCTCCACCTTGCGGAAAAGAAACAACCGACGGAATGAGAGCATCACCTTCACCGTCATGCAGTACGCGAGGTTCACCATGTTGATATACAGCTACTAAACTGTGTGTCGTGCCAAGGTCGATTCCGAGAATGAGCTCGCTGGCTTGTGGCTCTTGTCCGAGGATGGGGAGTTCCATTATTAATAACTAGTTTCTATAGTGCGCGCTAGGTAATGCAGTTGGTTCAGTAACTGTTGCAGTTTGGGTAAATCCTGAGAACGATTTTGGTCGGATTCCCATGTAGAGAAAAGTTGCGATAACTGCATAAGCTCGCGCTTTTCGCGCTGACGCAAATCAAAAATCAATTTGCTTAACGCCGTAGAGTCGTCTCCATCTTTCGCCATGGCGAGCTCCTCTTTCATCTCTAGCATCTCCATTAAGAATTCCGGATCGGCATTCACTCCACTCGGATCGTAAGGACAAGCGAATACTTCGAGTAAGGCGATAGCTCGCTGCAGTGGATTACTTAAGCAAGCATGCGCCACGTTGAACTCAGCCATTTGCTCTTCTGCATGTTCGCGCTCAACCATGGGCGCGCAAGCAAAACGGTCAGGATGCCATTTTAAGCCAGCAGCGCGTAAAGCGCTGTCGATGTTGCTGGCATCTAAGTTAAATGTAACCGGCAAGCCCAGTAATTCAAAAGGGGATGCCATCGGCTATTAAACAGAGAAGGAATCTCCGCAGCCGCATGTACCAGTTGCATTGGGATTAATAAATTGAAATCCTTTGCCCTGCAGGCCGGTGGTGTATTCGAGTGTAATGCCGCTCAAGTACAACAATGACTTCGGATCGCAAAACAAACGCACTCCCTCAAAATCGAAAATCTCGTCCCCTTCTGCTGGAGACTTGTCGAAATTTAAAGTGTAAGTGAACCCAGAGCACCCACCCCCCTTAACGCCAACGCGTACACCAGCTAATGCCGGCTCAAAATCAGTTTGCTCGATTAGGCGCTTGACCTCGGCGATTGCCGAATCGGTCATGACAATTCTAGATGCGGTATCAGTCATTGACTTGTTTGTTCTCGTAGTCGGAAATGGCTTGCTTAATCGCGTCTTCAGCCAAAACGGAACAGTGAATCTTTACCGGCGGCAATGCCAGCTCTTCGACGATATCAACGTTGCGAATTGCGGTAGCTTCTTCAACTGTTTTTCCTTTCAGCCACTCAGTAGCTAAGGACGAAGATGCAATTGCAGAGCCACAGCCGAATGTTTTGAATTTGGCGTCAGTGATGACGCCTTCTTCGATTTGTACTTGCAGTTTCATTACGTCGCCGCATTCTGGTGCGCCAACAACGCCAGTGCCGACGTTACTGCTTTCTTTATCGAGAGACCCAACATTGCGCGGGTTCTCGTAGTGATCGATTACTTTATCAGAGTATGCCATGATTAATGTGCCCCCCAAGAGACAGAAGCGACGTCGATACCTTCGAGCGCCATCTCGTAAAGAGGTGACATGTCTCGCAGGCGTTTGACGGTAGAAATGGTTAATTCAGCAGCGCGGTCTACTTCCTGTTGAGTCGTGAAACGGCCAAGGCTGAAACGGATGGATGAATGCGCGAGGTCGTCACCGACGCCCATAGCGCGCAGAACATAAGAAGGCTCAAGGCTTGCTGAAGTGCAAGCAGAACCAGAGCTAACGGCAATGCCGCTCATACCCATTAACATTGATTCGCCTTCAACGAAAGCGAAACTGATGTTTAAGCTACAAGCAAGGCGATTGTTTTCGTCGCCGTTAACAGTGAGGTGGGTCAATTCGGCAGCAAGTTGTTCCTGCAGCGAATCACGCAGTGCCGTAATGCGTTGATGGTCAGCATCGCGATCGGTTAGACAAATTTCAAACGCCTTGGCCATGCCGACAATACCGGGTACGTTAAGCGTGCCAGAACGCATGCCGCGCTCGTGCCCACCACCATAAAACACCGGTTCGATGCGTACACGCGGATTGCGACGACGCACATACAAAAAGCCAACTCCTTTTGGGCCGTACATTTTGTGCGCAGTGCCCGATAGCAAATCGATATTCATTTCTTGTACATCAATTAGCTCTTTGCCAAGCGCTTGAGTGGCATCGGTGTGAAACAGCACGCCATTCTCATGGCAAATATCGCCAATAGCTTTCACCGGGTGAATGGTGCCTATTTCGTTATTAGCCATCATTAGGCTAACCAAAATGGTGTCTTCGCGGATGGCATTTCGCAGCTCGTTGAGGTCAATGTTGCCTTTGGTGTCAACGTTAAGCATCGTAACTTCATAGCCGGCATTCTCCAGAGCAGCCATAGGGTCGAGCACCGCTTTATGCTCAGTGGAGCAAGTGATTAGATGCTTTCCTTTAGGGGCATACATTTTGGCAACACCAAGAATCGCCAAATTGTTGGACTCGGTTGCGCCAGAAGTGAAAACGATTTCGCGCGACTTGGCATTAATGCCCGTGGCCATAGTCTCTCTTGCATTTTGAGTAGCTTGCTCCGCATCCCACCCGAATTGATGGTTGCGTGATGCTGCATTCCCGAACTTGTTATTAAAGTAGGGCAGCATCGCTTCGACTACGCGCTCGTCGACCGCAGTGGTCGCTTGGTGGTCGAGATAGATTTGTGGTACGTCGGTTGAGGTCATGGCTAGACAGGAAAAAGAAGGTTATTGGCAACCCGGTGGGGCTGATGATCAGGAGAGCCCTCGGCTAAGTCAGCCAAAGTAGCATTGGTAAGAACTGAACGAATGTCTTCGACGAGTTTGGTGACCCCAGACTTGATGATGCACGACGGCGAGAGCTCGCAATAACCTTCATCAATGCAATCAACTAGATTAAGCGGCCCGTCGAGGCATTCTACGACTTCACATAAAGTGATTTCATTTGGCTTCTTGTTCAGGCGATAGCCGCCGCCAGGGCCGCGTGTCCCGCTAACAATCAAGCCGCGTGACAAATGCTTGAGCACCTCGGCCAGCAAACGACGTGGCACACCCAGCTCAGCGACAATATCTTTGGCGCTAGTAGCCGTAGACTCCTTTTGGGCCATAAGGGCCAAAGCCATTAGCCCATATTCGGATTTCTTGGTGAGTCGAAGCACATGGTAATTATACCATGCTTTTAATGCTTAATTACGTTTTCTGCCTTTTCCCCCCGGAGCCGCCGCCTCAAATACCTCGATAAGGGACTTTGGGAGCGCCGTAGGCTTATGTTCTGCCTTTGTTAGGCATCCAAGCTCAACTTCTCCAGTCGCGCATAGCCGCATTTCGCTCTTTTCAAAGATCTCGTAGCTATAGCGCACCG
>CAWWAN010000029.1:0-14976 GCA_963934925.1 uncultured bacterium
ATTTAGACCAAGATTTTTTCCAGCGCGGGTTCGACGCCGCGCTGGCCACTTAAGGGCGAGGCAAGCTTTCGAGAGTGCTTAGCAGGGACGCCTCGAATTGCTCGCGTTGCCAATCGTTTAGTTGCACAACTTTGTTCAATTCTTCTGATGTCACTGGCAGTGCCGCAGCAATTTTCTCTAACTGGCGACGATGAATCAATCGTTCGCTCGGCAAATCTAATTCGCCAGCCGCGGCAGTACGCCACGCTTTTAGGGCATCGGTGTTATCGCGGCGAATTTGACGCGTAAGACGCTCCTCTTTGCTTACCTTCTTAACCTGTAAATCTATGGTTTGCCCTTCGGCGACGCCTAGTAAACTAAAAATTTTATCGCCGGCGCGCTTAGCTATTTTCCAACCAACACCTTTGATTTCGGCAAGCTCTTTAGTTGTTCGCGGATTTACCTCGGCTATACCAATCAAGCCTGGGTTGCTCATCACTTTAAACGGCGGCACGTCGCGTTTTGATGCGCTCTCTTCGCGCCACTCAAACAATGCCTTTAATTTTGCCAGCTGGCTAGGGTCTAGTGTCTTTGCACCTTTCAGTTTTAAGTAACGGTCGGGGTTCGCAGTGGCGGGCATCAAGATATCGCTCATCTGGCGATCGAACTCGCCATAAGCTGCACCCATCATGTTTTTCTCTTCAAGCTCTGGTATTAACTTGCTATATACGTCAACTAAAAAGTGTGTGTCAATGCGAGCGTAAGCAATTTGCTTATCACTTAACGGGCGCTCGCCCCAATTAGAGCGCTGCTCATCTTTCGATAACTTAATGCCGTAATAGCTTTCAATAAGCGCGGCCAAGCCAGTTTTTTGGTGGCGCAAAAAAGTCATTGCGACTTGAGTGTCGAAGAGACCTTTAACTTCAACGCCCATATCTTTTTTGATTATCATTAAATCAAATTCGGCGGCGTGAAAAATTTTAATGATGTCTGGGTTAGACAGCAACGGTGACATCATTTGCATGTCGTCACCAAGCGCAAAGGGATCGATAATCCAATCTTGGCTATCGGTACTTACCTGCATCAAGCACAAGCGCTCATGGTAAGCAAAAAATGAATTCGCTTCGGTGTCAACGCCGATTATTCCGGCGGCCGTCCATATGTTTATCGCTTGGGCTAGCGACTCGGCGTCGGTAACCATTATCGCATCAGGCCAATCACTGGGTATTCTACTCGGCATTGACCTTAGCTTAACAAAAGGCTGGTGGCCAATTTAGCGTGACCACACGTAAACTGGTGTGGTCATCGCATTTCGTGTCCAGGTAGTGTTGTGGATGTCGGCGCGATACCAGAATGAATCGGTCGGCACGGTGTCGACAAGTTGAACCGAGCCGCCACCGGTGTATCCACTTTGACGGAAGATCTCTACTTCGCCGCCGCCAACGGTACCGCGGTAAATCACAATTTCTGAACTAAAAGTGCAGTTGTAATCTACATTGACATTCACTTGAATGTTTGGTGGGATGTTTTGCACAAATGCCGTGCCGCCCATTGGTAATGCTTTTGCGCCGTTGAGAGTCTCAATGCCCAGTTCAAGGAACGGGCCATTTGAAAGGTAGCTACGGCCTGCTATCAATGCGTCGGTCAAACTCTGTGAATCTAACGCTGTCGTAACATAAGTATGAATCGTGCCAAAATCAACTGCGGTATCGTGAGTGTCAGAGCCAGAGTATGGGTAAAGCAACTTGCCTTCGTTAAGGCGAGCGAGCCACCAATCACGTTGGTAAACCTGCCATTGGCTGTCACCCTCTGAGCCGTTCCAAACTTCGACGCCCCAAGTACGGTTACGTTCCTGACCAGCAATTCCGCTCACCGAGTTGAACCCCCATGCACCTGAGTTCGGGTGGTTAATGCTAGTAAACCCGCCTTCGCCGTTTACAGTCATTGAATTAGCCTTTTGGCCAGACATGGGATTGTCGCAAAAATCTAGGAACCCGTCTTTGCCACCAGCTTTGCGCGAAGTAATGTTATGTGCGCCCATATGATGCACGTTATACGCGCCCCATCCTAGTGAACAAAGTATGTCAGCGCTATCCGACCCACTTTGCGGCCCTTGCTCAGCACCAGAAACCTCTGTCCCTGCCAGCATCACAAAAGAACTGTCGGTGAGAGCATTTGATTCTGTCAACACCGCGTCAAATTCTCCGGGACTATTAATGCAATAAGAGTGCGTTGTGGAGCTGAAAAAATCCATGCCTAGGGCTTGGAACTGCGGCTTAAGATCGGCGTTTGTAAAAGAGCCTGTAATGTTGAACGATTCCGCTGCGCAAGAATCACAGCCGCCAACGGCCTCGTCACGGCAGTTATGCACGTGCAAGTCGCCGGATACCCACGAGCCTGTGCCAAGGTTGGCATAAGGTGGTGGCATATAAGGCAAAAGCTTGGTGATGTGATGCGTTACCGAAGTGGTGCTCGATTGCGCTCCGCCGTTCCATTGCGCAACAATTTGGACGGGAACGATGTCGCCCGGCAGTGAATTTGCGCCGAACAAAGCATTAAGGTCAAGCTCGAAGCGGATGTTGCTGATTTGCGGAGATCCTGCAGCTTGCAGTTCACGAACATTTTCAATAATGGTGCTGATCGTGCGACCCTCGGCTTCTGGGCTAAGCGGCTCCCAATCTTCTAGCGGGATGTACTGGCGCTTACTGTGGCGATGAGCGATATCTGGGTCGACCATTTCTAAGGCCAAGTAAAGATCTGCGACAAAGCCGCTGTCGCCAGCAAGCAACTCGTCGAGGTCAACAACCGTTAGCACCTGCCCCTCTATAGTTTGCAAGGTCAAGGACTCAAGCTCAACAGCGTGTTCACCTGGGTTATAGAGCTGAACCTGCATCGGCACCACCAAGTCGGTGTTACGCACTGACTCCATTAGGCCGTATGGGTAAATAACTAGTTGTGATTCGCCGAGAGCAAGATCCTTGCTGTCGTTAGCTGTCACTTCTTGCTGAAAAGCAATGCCTGCACAAAGTGCGGCAACAAGGATAAAGGGTAAAGCGATGTTACGCATGCCTTCAAATATAGCATGAAATCAAGGATTTATCGTACAAAGTCCCAAATAGTTGGTATATTTATAGGAACGTAAGCGCGTTTTCAGCGTCCAAACGTTACCCTGCGTTTAAAACGCATACTCTCCTTTAACCACCCAAAAACATGAAACTACTCCGCTGGCTAACTGCCTCCGCTGCCATCTTGCTGCTCATGCAAGCCGGCAACGCATGCATCGAAGAGCTAGATCTACAAAAAATGATTTCTAAGACAGATATTGCTGTCCAAGGAACCATTACTGACGTCCGTACTGTTAAGTACACGCCAGAGAATGATGATCTACTTATCTACACAATCGTAACCATTGAAGGCACCAACCTTTACGACAACAGCCCTATTACTGTTGATGCCGCCTTTCTAGGTGGTACTTTCGAGGGCGAGTCGATGATGGTCACCTCAATGCCGGCTCCGTCTGAATACCGCCTCGGCAACGATGTGGTTGTTTTCAGCGGTACTGTTCAAGGATGGGGACCTGATATCGATCGTTGCGTTTACGCATCAATGGGTGGTATTTTCCGCACCATCGACTCACGCAAAGGCCCAGTCGTTCTAGGCAAGGGTAAAGGTTTTGCAATTGAGGGCAACCAACTTGTTTCAACATTGATTAGCGATATCGCTAAAGCAACATCGGAGGCCAAGTAATGAAAAACGTTCTACGCCTTACAGCTGGCAGTCTTATTCTTGCCGGCGCTTCATTCTTCGTGATGAGCGATTCAGCAGTTGGTTATAGCACCATTGGTGGTAGCCTTAACTTAGGTCAGCGCGACTTCCGCGTGTACGACAACTTCAATGGTAGTTCTGCAAACAACAACACGACAAATAATTCAAACTGGCCCGGGTACACCGGGGCCGAGCTAGCCATCTGGAAAGGCGGCGCTGAATGGAACTCTCGTCCTCACGGCGATGGTTCTGGGGATAGTTCACAAACTGATGTTGGCTCTGGTGGCGCAAACTTTACTTTCTTTTGGGAAGGCATGGCTAACGGCATCGGCGGCAGCAACGATAATATCGTTTCATCGATCGACGGATCAAGCGGTGGCGTTCTTGCTTACTGCGAAACTCCAATCAACGATGGCTGGCGTATTCGTTTCTACGGTGACGCATGGGGCTGGCAAGACGGTCCAAACTCTGTGAATAGCGGCATGGACATCCAAGGCGTGGCTTGTCACGAACTTGGTCACTCGCTTGGCCTTGGTCACTCGACTGCTGGTGGTAGCCCAACCATGAATGCCTACATCTCGGGTTCAGGAACTGGGCAGCGCTCACTCGCAAGCGATGACATTAATGGCGTAAAGAGTATCTACTCCACAATGTCTTCAAGCATGCCACGGATTGACAACGTTTCTGTTTCCGGAAACACCGTAACAATCACCGGTGGTGGATTTTCTTCATCAACAAACCGGGTGTGGCTGATGAGCGATCTGCTTGATGGTGGTAATGCTGGCGGTGCTCACGAAACAGTAGCTGATGTGCCTTCTTCAAACGGTACATCGATGACATTCCAACTACCTGCCTCTGGCTGGGAAGCCGGATGTATTGCTGTGAAGCGCACAACAGGTAGCGCGTACGGAGACTTGTCAGAATCACACCCATTCGATGCTTCAGGTGGCGGTGGTGGTGGCAACGACACTGCTGCTTTAACAGCAAGCACTTTCACGCCAAACCCAGGGCAAGGCATAATTTTTAGCTGGTCAAATGCTCCTGCATCTGCGCCATACAGATTAGTGTACTCTTTCACTGACCGTAGCCCATTCTTCAGCACATTCAATGGCGTTGTAGGCACAGGCTCGAATACTGCAGGGGGTACAGGCTCTTTATACCGCGTAACGCCTAGTGGCGCTGCAGGACGTACCGTATTCATAGAGGGGCAATGGCTGTCTGCTGGTGTTGTTTATGACTCAAACACCATCCGCCTAGACGTACTGTAAAACCTAAATCGTTTTTCTACAGGTCGCAGCTTCGGTTGCGACCTGTTTTTTTTGTTTATTGGCTAAAGCCTAGGTAGCAGTCGCGCCGATAAGGGATTGACCCAATGAATTCCATGACATCTGCCGATAACCTACTTGCCTACGCCCAGCGCTGCCATAGCGAAGGACGTTTCCTTGCTGCCGCTGACTTTCTTCTAGAGGCTTTCCGCAACCATCCTGAAGACCCCTCTGTGTCCCGCGAGTTAGGTAAAGTGTTACGCTCGGTCGGAGACACTGAAGGCGCTATAACTTATTTAAAGCGTTCGTGGCAGCACGACTCGGCATGCGCCGATACGGTTTCAGAATTAATTCTAGCCCTTCACGAAGTGCAACGCGAAGACGAAGCGGTCTCGGTAATGCTGCGCTCTCTCGAAGCCGGCCTTGACGAAACAGAATTCGCAAACTGTATTGTAGATAGCGTCTAGCTAGCGTAAACTGACTTTATGTCAGATCGTTGGAAACTGCAGTCCTCTAAACATCTTGATGCCTATCGAATTTTTTCGGTGCGCGAAGATTTTTACAGCCACCCTACTTTAGAAAACGATGCGTCGTTTTTTGTTATTGAAAGCTCTAACTGGGTGAATATTATTGCCACCACACCCGACGACGAAATTATTTTGATCCGTCAGTTTCGCCCCGGAATCGGTGGTGTACGTTTAGAAATTCCTGGTGGTGTTATTGATGCCGGCGAAACTCCAGAAGCAGCGGCAGCGCGCGAGTTGCGTGAAGAGACGGGATACACCGGTGATAAGCCACAGCTCATATGTGAAGTCGAGGCTAACCCCGCCATCCAAGATAATCGCTGCTTTTCATACCTGATAAAAAATGCGCGACCGGATGCCGAGCGCGCTCTTGATGATGACGAGGTTATCGACGTACAACTGCGACCGTGCGCAGAATTAGATGACATCATCAAGGGCGGAGAGCTGCAGCACGCTTTGCTACAGTTACCTCTGATTCATTTCCTTCGGCAGCGCGACTCTCAATAATGCCACAACACACATCGCCACCTTGCCCAAAATGCGGATGCCCTCCGGCGGGCTATCTCGAATTATTTGAGACAGTTGACTGCGCGCGGTGCCAGCATTGCCAAGAAGCGATAAATGTACGTGAGATGGCGCTCATTTTGGATGCCTACACAGACGAAGAGATTGCTGCCGAAGGTGAGGAGACCGGTCGCCTGCTGTGTGACGACGACACCGACCACGATTTCGGCGAATAAGGGCTGTCTGCCTATTCGGCAGTCTCTTTGTGGCACACATCTTGCGATAAATGCCTAGTAACATGTCTTTTCGCATTTTAATCGCCGACGACCAGGTCGAACAACTCAACGCTGTTGTCGCCATGTTAGGCAATGCCGAATATAGCATTGAAGTGGCTTACAGTGGCTCAGATGCGTTAAATATGTTATTAAACAATGCCTTCGACTTGTCTTTGCTTGACATGCACATGCCTGGCCTAACTGGCCTCGAAGTACTTGATCATCTCAATCAATTGGGCAACTCTGTGCCGAGCATCCTAATGACCGGCAAACCATCGCGCGACATCGAGCTAGCAGCCCTCGAATTAGGCGTTATCACTATGTTGCGCAAACCAATCCCCGCAGAACTCCTGCGAATAACAGTAAATCAAATTTTTACCCGAAATCATGGCTAAATCCGCCAAAAAAATAGCAATTAGCCCTCTGGGCGACAAAGTTCTAGTTCAGCGCCTCGCAGCAGCTGAAATCTCTGCAGGTGGCATCGTTCTTCCTGAGTCAGCCAAAGAAAAGCCGGCTGAGGGTACTGTTATCGCATTGGGCGCCGGTCGCCTACTCGACGACGGCTCACGCTCAGAATTTGCTGTTGCTAAGGGCCAGCAAGTGTTGTTCACCTCTTACGCTGGCACCGAAGTGGAATGGGAAGGCGCGAAGTATTTGATTATGTCTGAAAACGACATACTCGGCATCATTGGTTAATTAACAGGTAAATATCATGGCTAAAAAAATTGCATTTGATCAAGAAGCGCGCGAAGGTATCCGCGCTGGCGTAAAGAAGTTGGCAGCGGCCGTAAAGGTTACGCTTGGCCCTCGTGGCAGAAATGTCATCCTCGAGAAAAGCTTTGGCACACCGGTCGTTACTAAAGACGGTGTTTCTGTGGCTCGCGAAATCGAGCTCGAAGACTCATACGAAAACATCGGCGCGCAATTAGTGCGTCAGGTAGCGGCTAAAACCGCAGACCTTGCTGGCGATGGCACAACTTCTGCAACAGTGCTTGCTGAAGCAATCTTCGAAGAAGGCTTGCGCAACGTTGCTGCGGGTGCGAATCCGATTAATCTCAAGCGCGGTATGGACGCGGCAGTAGACGCTGTTGTTCAATTCCTCGCCAAGAAATCGGCAAAGGTGCGCAGCAATAACGAAATCGAACAAGTGGCTACTATCGCCGCAAACAGCGATACCGAAATTGGCTCTAAGTTGGCCGAGGCTTTCGAGCGCGTTGGGCGCGATGGTGTCATCACTATCGAAGAAGGCAGCTCTCTCGAAACCGAAATCACTTGGGTTGAAGGCATGCAGTTTGACAAGGGTTACTTGTCTCCGCACTTTTCAACAAACCTAGAAAAAATGGAGGCGGTTCTTGAAGACGCTTACATTTTGGTTTTCGAAAAGAAAATTTCAAACGTGCGCGATATGCTGCAAGTTCTTGAAGCGGTGGCCAAGTCGGGCAAGCCGTTACTCATTATCGCCGAAGATGTTGACGGCGAAGCGCTTGCTACTTTGGTAGTAAACAAAATGCGTGGCATCTTTAAGTGTGCCGCTGTTAAGGCTCCAGGCTTTGGCGACCGTCGTAAAGAAATGATGGAAGACATCGCGGTACTAACGGGCGCAACTGCTCTGATGGAAGATCTCGGCTTTAACCTCGAAGGGGCGACTATCGATCAGCTTGGTACTGCCAAGCGCATTGTAATCACCAAAGATGACACCACCATCATTCAAGGTGGCGGCAAAAAGAAAGCAATCAAG
This sequence comes from uncultured bacterium, assembly GCA_963934925.1. Classification (GTDB taxonomy): domain Bacteria; phylum Planctomycetota; class UBA1135; order UBA1135; family UBA1135; genus JAPKEZ01. The sequence continues at coordinate 8,051 of CAWWAN010000029.1, forward strand.
GACCGCATGGAGCAAATTCGCGCACAGGTTGAACGCACTTCAAGCGACTACGATAAAGAAAAACTTCAAGAGCGCCTGGCCAAGTTGGCTGGTGGCGTTGCGGTGCTAAACGTTGGCGCAGCAACCGAAGCTGAAATGAAAGAAAAGAAAGACCGCGTTGATGATGCTCTTGCATCTGTGCGCGCAGCAGCCGAAGAAGGCATCTTGCCAGGCGGCGGAACATCCCTATTGCGCGCGCAACCGATAATCGATAAGCTCGGCTTGACGGGCGACGAAAAAGCGGGTGCTGAAATTATTCGCCGTGCCCTAGAAGCGCCGGTTCGCCAAATAGCGACAAATGCGGGCGTCGACGGCTCAATCATCGTCGAGAATATTCGCCGCGAGAAAATATTCGCTAAGGGTTACGACGCTGCAACAGGCGAGTATGTAAACATGCTTGAAGCTGGCATCATTGATCCGACGAAAGTTGTGCGCGCCACTTTGCAAAACGCAGCTTCTGTTTCTACGCTGCTACTGACCACCGAGGCAATCGTTGCCGACATCCCTGAGCCTGCACCAGCAGTAATGCCTGGCGGCGGCGGCGGTGACCCAATGGGTGGAATGGGTGGAATGGGTGGAATGGGCGGCGGCTTCTAAAGCCTAACCCTTAATTACATCGAAGTGATGTAATTCAACGTCTTTAGAGAGGAAGTCGTCTTTGACGGCTTCCTCTTTTACGTAGTCCGTCGATAAGTATTTTTTATTACAATCGGCAAATACTGTTGCGACTGCTGACTCGCCCTCTGAGTCATAAGCTAGTTGTAAAGCGCCAAGTAAATTTGCACCTGATGAAATGCCAACGGGCAAGCCGAGTTCTCTTGCCAGGCGCTGCGCCATGCAAATAGAGTCTCCGTCGTAAACAGAAACGATAGAGTCTAATGCTTCGAGATCAACTATCTCAGGGATAAACTCGTCGCTGATGCCTTGAATGCGATGGCTTCCAACTTTATAGCCCGTGGATAATGTCGGTGAATCAAATGGTTCAAGCGGATGCACTGCTACCTCAGGTGCATGCTCTTTCATGTAACGATGTACGCCCATGACTGTGCCGCCTGTTCCGACACCGGCAACAAATGCCGTGATGGTTGCGCCATACTCTTTCATTTGGGCGAGTAATTCAGGGGCCGTTGAGTAAGCATGAGCTTCAATATTGGCGTCGTTAGCGAATTGCTTCGGCAAAAATATGTTAGCGTTCTCAGCCGCATATTTTTCAGTCATTTCAATACTGCCGACAAAACCACCTTCTTCTTTTGAAACAGGGACCACGGTGGCTCCTAGAGATTTAATAACATCGGCGCGCTCTTTGCTCATCCAGTCGGGCATCAAAATGATTACGTCGTGACTGAGTGCGCGACCTATCCCTGCGAATGCAATACCCGTGTTACCTGAAGTGGCTTCAACAATAGTGTCGCCTGGCTTAATCGCATCAAGCTCGTAAGCGCAGCGCAAAATGTGTAACGCCATTCGATCTTTAATGCTGCCAGTAAGGTTGCCAGATTCGAGTTTAACAAAAATCTTAACGCGCTTACCTTTGATTGTGCAATGCAGCACAAGACATGGCGTATTGCCGACGAGGTTGTCTAATGCGCTAAGTCGTTGCGCAGGTGTTGATTGTGGTGCCGAAGTGTTCAAAGCGCCACCATTATAGTGATATTAAAAAAGTTGGTGCCGGGAACAGGAGTCGAACCTGCACGGGATTTTACTCCCACATGGCCCTCAACCATGCGCGTCTGCCAATTCCGCCACCCCGGCTATGATGGACGGAAATTTTACCGCGTTCTGTGTATTAGTCTAGCTAATTTCAGCGAAATCACTCGCTAATCTCAGCTGATACTACCAATTCGACGTGGCGCCGCGACGAATGCAGGGCAATCGACATGGAGTCAAATAATGTTAACGGAAGCCAAGATTGGTTTTGCTCCTCGACCAACTCGTTCAGGCGATCCTTTGAGCGAACGTCGCGCGCCAATAACTCAGAGTCGATATAGGACTGAAGTTGCCCATTCTCGATTGCGCTTAGCGAAGTGCGCCCACCAAAATGCTTGCTACGCATTTCTTTATCAACTTGCGGGCGTTGTTCCCGCCAGACGCTTTCGCGCTCTTGCCGCAAAATAAATTCTGCTTCCGAGCTCGAAACGTCGCTCAGCCATTGCCGTGAGCGCTGCGGTGAGAACCATGTAAAGAAATGGGCCCCGTTAGGGCTTTTGTCAAGCTCTGACTTAAACGACGGCAAGTACAGCAATTGGCGGCGCTTCGCCGACGGGTCGCTTGCGGAAAGAAATGCGGTTGAGATAATTTCGCTAGAGTATTTTGCTGAGTTTGTAATAACTAACATGTCTAGCGTTGGAATATGCAGTAAATTAATCTCGCCCGTCCCCGGAATGATTTGCGAAACAAAACTAGTACCGACTGCGCCGCCAGCAAAAGTAACGTCTTCCACTTTTTGATTTACGTCGCCCGTAAAGCTCGCCCAGTTTTCTTTTAGGTATTCAAACAAATGGTCATAGGCCCCCATGTCGCGCACCTTTCCGTAAATAGCAAACAAGGGAATGGGCGCATTATCGTGTGCCGGGTCGCCGCCTAGTTCTTCATAAGTGTTTTCGCGCAAGCTGAAAGCCACGCCTTGCCGATAGACGCTACCAATGCTACCGATGAGGCTCAGCATATTTTGGTAATCGCCCCCCCGGGCTATTTCTGATTCCATCATTGAGCGCAAATCACCCGGGACTAACGTATAGCCCTCAGCCAAAAGTTTTGACACCTCACCGGCAACGGTGCCAAAAGAAAATGATTGTGCCGGCACCATGCTCGCGAACTCTTCAATTTGCTTACGTTTGACAGAGTTGCCTTGCAACCAGTGTTGCTGATAACCCTTAGCCATCGACAAATCGGTGTCCCCGCCTACTCGCATTTCAATCCCGTTGTCTAGGTTTAAATAGCCGGCGGAGTAGCGCAACAACTGCAGATTAAATAGCCGGCCAAAGAATTGCTCGGCGAAGTTATTACTGTTGCGCGTTGGCCACTCGGGCGCACTTGCTGAATCGCTACCGAAACGAAAAAACATTTCAAGGGGCGATTCATTAGGCCCGAGATGGGCGCTTACATTGTCGTGAAACACCGATGCGCGGGCAAGCGAATCCTGTCCGCCGCGTTTATCGAAATCACTAGCAATCGTTAAAAATTCTTTTTCTGACGACAAAAGCAACACGTCTTTTACGCGACCAAGGTATGCATCTTGGAAACCAAACAACTCGAATTGCGGAATGCGATAAATGCCACCGCCGATATCCTCTAATTTTAAGGACTCTGGCAATTTGTCGCGCACAAAATCGAAATTGAGCATCGAGACCCCAGCCTTCACTTTGAATGATGCTCGCAGCATGATTACTCCCTTGAATTTGCTATTAAACTCTGGCTGGCCACGCCCTGCGATTACAACTTCGCGCATGAAGTCCTTCTTTAAGCTAAGGCCTGTTGGCAGGTAGTCACTGATCTTAGAAAGTCCGTTCAGCAGCTGTCCAACTTCGAGATCTCGCGACCACCTGTCGAGAGCGCCGCTATCTTTAACGCTAGAGTATTGTGAACTTGACTCAATCTCTGACCAAATCGCGGGCTCGGGAAACTCGTTGAAATGGTTTCCCATATCTTGCCACCGCACGAAATAGTCTACCTCGGAAGGCAAGATGGATGCGGTGTCATCGAGGTTGTCTTCGAATGGGTCGAAGAAGAAGCTAACGAAGATCAAATATAGCAGCAAAAACAATACAATCAACCCAGCGGTAATCATTGAGAAACGCCGGGAGCGAAGAGTAGCGCCAATGCGCTCAGCAATAGTGAAATCTGACATTATGAAGTTATTTAGACGAAGTTAAGGTAAAGTAACGTCCACTTAATTAGTACGAACCATGTCATCAACAAACAGCATAAATGTTAGCTCATTTTCAGAAAAGATGGGCGAAATCGAAGATTCAGCCACCCTATCGGTGATGGGTACGATCAAGGGCTTAATCGCCCAAGGGGTCGATATTATAAATCTAACTGCGGGCGAACCTGACTTCAGCCCGCCGCAATGTGTTAACGATGCTGCGATCAAGGCCATTCAGGATGGCATGGGCCGCTATACACCCTCAGCTGGCTTGCTTGAACTGCGTGAAACGGTAGCTGAAGTCATTGGCAATGAGATTGGCATTAGTTATGAAGCCAAAAATATCGTGGTTAGCAACGGCGGAAAAATATCTATCGTGCAAGCGCTTATGGCGATTCTTGACGATGGCGATGAGGTGCTTGTCCCTTTCCCATCCTGGACTTCATACCCTGAAATGGTAAAGCTGGCTGGCGGCGTGCCAATAATGGTTAGCTGTGATGAAAACATGTTGCCTGATTTAGATGCGCTTGAAGCGGCATGCACTGAGCGTACTGTTGCCATTTTGCTTAACACCCCATCTAACCCCACCGGCGTTGTCTTCTCCGAAAATTTTACCCGACAACTGGGCGAGTGGTGTTTAGCAAAGGGCTTACGTGTAATTAGTGACGAGATGTATTGTTCATTAACTTACAACGGCGCAAAGCACTACTCTCCGCTAGTGGTTGTGCCAGAGCTACAAAAAACGAGTGCCTGGATTGGCGGCATGAGCAAATCTTTCGCCATGACTGGCTGGAGAATGGGTTATTTTGCTGGTCCCGCAGATTGGGCAGCCATTGTGGCGCGCATCCAATCACAACTTACAGGGTCGCCAAACTCTATTTCGCAATACGCTTCAATAGCCGGTTTAAAAAATGGCACAGCCGAACGCGAAACCATGCGCCTAGAGTTTGAGAAGCGCAGCCGACTCATTACTGCTGGCATTGCAAATATTGAGGGCATTAGCTGCCCCGAACCACAAGGTGCATTCTACTGTTTCGTCGACATCAGCAAGTTAATTGGCTGCACTGACGCAAGTGGCATAACCATAAACAACGGCGATGACTTCGCCAGACTACTTCTTGAAGTAGATAAAATCGCTACTATTGGTGGTAGTGCGTTTGGCGGACAAAATCACTTTAGACTTTCGTTTGCCGCCCCTGAAAAGGAGCTCGAGCGGGCATTGGAAAAATTGTCATCGCGGGTTAGCACGTTGTTGACATCAGGGAAGAACTCGGCGCAAACCTGCTGAGCTAATTCTATTTCGCGTTCGTCGGCACCGAGAACGTGTACATAGAATTTCCACATACGCCCGTATGATTGTTCAAGATCGAGCAGCCGTGGCACTTTGTCGCTATGTTCAGAAAGTGGCGAGAGATGTTCATCGCCTGGCCAATGCACCAGCAACTTTGCTTGCTTTAGCTGCATTTTTGATGATGGGCAATACAGCATAAACGGAATCAACTTGCCCGTTAACTTTTGCAGCTCGGCTGACATTTCAGCTTCGACTTGTCGGCGATGATTAGCAGATCCGGCGCCGAAGTACTTGTCGACCAAGCCTTCTTGCGCTTGTGCATTCGCATAAACAGGATACACTGCCGCGCGCTTAGGGAGCTGACGACGCTTAATTGCGTGCAAATATAAATCGAGCAGTTCGCGCGAGCGGCTATCTTTGATGATTGCGTTTGCCAGCAAGTCGAACAGTCCGGCGTCGGTCGAAACTTGTAGCTGCTCGAAAGTAACTGCTTCTTCGAGCAGCACGATTTCTACAGCCTTTGCCACCAAAGAACCGGCGGCGATCTTGGCGTGGTGGTAATAAACGCGTTCAGAGAAATAGAAGCGCGCTTCTAAACAACGAATAATTTCACTCAACACTGCCTCTTTTAGATATCCGCTACGGCCTAGATCAACGTAGAGTTGTTGGGTTCGGCGATCAACTCTGAACACGCTAAACACGCGCTCGTCGTATTCAATCTTTAGGCCGGTAAACATCGCATCACGTTTTAAATAATCGAGGCTGTCGGCATCAATAGTGCCACTAACCAATTCCTTCCAGTATTTAGGGACCCGTTTGTTTTCAGCGACCAATGATGGTGCCAAAATGGAAAGTACGTCTTCTTTGGCGCCGGTGCGTTCAAGCGCGCGGCCCAATGATGTCTTGTTGGACAACATACTGGCAAAACGTTCGGGGATGTCATGCCGCGGTAGCAAGCCTGTTTGGTCTTCAATGTTGTGCCCAAAAGGGAGATGGGTTGAATCATGTACTAAAGCGGCCAAGCGCACCACGCGTTCGCCATACTGGTCAAAGCCATCAAGGCGACTATCGTCACGACGGTCACGCTCGAAGTTAATCGCGTTAATCATCCGCGATGCCAAATGCGCCGTACCGATTGAATGTTCAAATCGTGAATGCTGCGCTCCGGGATATATCAAGTAAGTGGCGCCCAGCTGACGTACATTACGCAAACGCTGCATTTCTTCCGTGTCAATAATGGACATCTCTTCTTTAGTAAGAGGGATGTCGCCGTGAACCGGGTCACGAATAATGGTGTCGTATCTAAGCATTACCCGAAGAGCTGCGCGCCATCGCAACTAAGTCATCACGTTCCTTTTTAGTAAGTGGGCGAATTGAACCACGCTTCAATTTTGCTACGCCAAGGTTTCCTATACGCACACGCTTCAAACGTTTAACACGCATGTCAAATCTTGCCAACACGCGACGTACCTCGCGATTGCGCCCTTCGCTAATGGTCATTTCTACGGTAGCGCCTTTTTTAGACGAACGCATCAGGCGCAACGATTCTGGAACAACCTTTACTCCATCAATGTAAGCGCCCTCGCGAGCCCTTTCAATATCGGCATGGGTTATCGCGTGATTAATATAACAAACATAAGTTTTACGAATGCCAAACGATGGATGAGTAATAATCTGAGAGAAATCGCCGTCATTAGTTAATAACAGTAAACCCTCGGACTCTTTATCGAG
>CAWWAN010000030.1:0-14813 GCA_963934925.1 uncultured bacterium
CATTTGGTCGGCGGTTAAGTGTTTAGATTTAGCCAAAGTGTTATCAATTCTGGGAGTACAGGCTCATTGTTGCTTATTTGACTATCTATTACTAGTGCTTTGGCGTAAAAAATACTATTGCAAGGAAATTGCAAACATATTTGAAATCATAAGTCACTTTGTATCAACGAATTAACTATTAGCAAGTTTCTACTAAAGTATTTGCGACATACTACCCGATAGCAGGTATGAACGGCGCGATGCCGTATGAGAACTAGAAATGAAACAAACTACCCCAAACAAGTACGAAGCACAAATTGAGCAGTGGACAGGCCTCGTGTGGCACATTGTAAATAAAATCAAAGGTCGTTTGCCTTTTAGTGTCTCTGAAGAGGAATTATACGCTGCAGGCATGTTTGGATTGATGCGCGCAGCTCGCTCTTATGACGAATCTCAGGGAGCGCAATTCAAGACCTACGCTTACCACCGTGTGCGGGGCGCAATCCTCGATGATCTTCGCCGAATGGACTTCTTGCCACGTTCAATACGGGATAAAGCCAAGGAAACGGGCGAGGATGCACCGGCTATCGTCGCACTGCCAACTGACGAAGATGGGCATATTGGCTTAGGTGCGAGTAAAGAGACGGATAGTGTCGAGCAAGACGAAATGATGGGCAAGATGCACACCGCTATCGATACGCTGCCAGAAAAAATGAAGTCAGTAATGAGTATGTACTACCGCGACAATATGAAGATGTGCGAAATTGGTGCACGCCTTAACATCACTGAGTCACGCGTCTCGCAGATTCACACCAACGCGGTGTCACGTTTGCGCCGAATGTTAAATCCATCCGACGCTTAAATCTCTTTTTCTAGACGACTTCATCAGTTAGGATGGTTGTATGTGCAAGCGTACGACCATCCTTTCTTTTTTAGCCGCGACGTTGTTGCCGGGTTTGCTTGCTGCGCAGCTGAGTTACGACCTCGATATCGAGCTCCACGACGATGGTCGCACCATTTACGGGCGCTCGCTGGTCGTCAGCTGGGTTAATACTGCGTCGACGCCAACAGACGAACTTTATTGGCATGTTTACAACAATGCGTGGTCAGATAAAGACACCGTGTTCCTTACTGAAGGTCGCTACTACGGCTCGACTGATTTGCCGCGCGAGTGGGGCAGCACCGAGGTGTTTAACGTATCGATGCTTTCAACCGTCGACGTTGATGGCAACGCTACGACCTCTGGCGAAAAACTAACATTCGATTACGTGAATCTTATTGATAGGACCGTGGGTGTTGTGAAATTGCCGGTTGCCATTGAGCCAGGCGGCTCAGTGCAGGTGCGCCTCGAATTTACTTCGGTTATGCCTCAAGCATTTCGCCGTAGCGGATGGGGAGAAGGCGGTTACTTACACGCCGTGCAGTGGTACCCGAAGCTTGGCGTCTACGAAGAGCTTGATGGCAAAGATCAATGGAATTGCGAACCTTACCATTACATGTCGGAGTTCTACGCCGACTTCGCAAATTACAATGTCGAGTTGACTTTGCCCGAACGTTTTCGCGATCATTGCGTTACGACTGGCACGCTTGAAGAGATTAATAATTCGAATGGCAAAGTTGTTTACTCCTCAGTAGCAGAAAAGGTTCACGATTTCGCATTCACTGTTGATGCCGAAGCGCTACTGCTGCGCCGTACTTTTCATGAAATCGACTACCGCGATGATGCCGAAGAGATGAAAATAAGCGCGGCCTTGGGCAAAACGCCAAAGGAAGTACGCCCACAATCTTGTGAGATGATTTTGCTGCTACAGCCCGAGCATGCTGAATATGCAAATCGTTATTTCGATGCGACTGCAAAGTCTCTCTACTACTTTGGCTTGTGGTACGGCACCTACCCTTACGAAACGATTTCGGTTGTTGATCCGGCGAATAATGCGCGCAAAACCGGCGGCATGGAATACCCGCGTTTGTTTACTGGCGGCGCGCGCTTGGGCATGGCCGAGAGAACATTAAGTCCGCAAGGTGTAACTGTTCACGAATTTGGCCACCAGTTTTGGTATGGCTTAGTCGCCAATGACGAGTTTCGGCACGCTTGGCTCGATGAAGGCTTTACTACGTTTTCCACTAATCGAATTTTAGATTTAGCCTTTGATGCTCCGCTCGAGACTTACACGCTGCTTGGTCAACAATACTACGGGCGCGCTCCGATGACGATTCCAAGTTATGGCGAGGGTGATAAGCGCGCAATGTTAGGTTTGCAGCGCTGGGAAAACGCTGAATCGAAGTTTTTCCCTGAGTTGTCTTATGAGCTGCGGCACAACAACTCCGTACAGAAGTTTTTAAGCGAGTTGCCGCTTGCTACTTACTATCCTAATATCGAAGGCTCGGCATCGATTGGTCTGCGTTCTAGTTTGTTACGCGACTGGGGGCAGCCACTGGCTCACCCAACTTATGATTTGTTCGACAGTGGCTTGCGCGGAGTAAACGCCTACCGTCGTCCAGCGCTAACCCTGGAGACAATATCGCGCATCGTTGGTGAGGATGTGTTTATCAGATTGATGCACGACTATCACACCACCTTTAGATTTAAGCATCCGCTCCCACAAGACTTCTTTGATGTGGTGGCCAAGCATGCGGTTGATGCTGGTGTCGATTGGGATAGCTTCTGGCAACACGCTTACTATAAAAATGACGAGCTTGACTACTCTGCTCACTTTGTACACAACGCTGCAAACAACGACGACACTTACCACGTAGAAATCGGAGTGCGACGACGTGGCGCCTTCGTGGTGCCAGTCGATATCGCTGTGACATTCGAAGACGGCAGTGTGCACCACGTCGTGTGGGACGGCGTTGACAGCGCTAAGCGCATTGAGATTGGTGATTTTGCAGTTAAAGCAGTGCGCCTCGAAGTCGATCCGCAACGCAAGTTAATGTTAGACCGTGATTGGTTTAACAATTCGAAATTGGCCGAAGACGTTGCGGGCAGCGATACCGCTTGGCATATTTCAATGCGCACCATGTTATGGGCGCAACAAGTACTCCATTACTTCGGAGGCGCCGGATGAGCAGAGAACAACCTAAAGAAAACATTATTGTTGACGCGATGAATTTCAGCGATGAGCCCGACGCCAATCAGCTACCAGAGAAGATGCGCGACGTTAGCGAAGAGTCGCAGTCTTCCACGCGACCTGGGTCAGTACACTTTTTAATTAGTGGTATATTCTTCGCTTTAATACGTCCACGCGTATTGTGCTTCCTGATGCTGTGGTCGTGCGTGTTACCGCTTGTGGTCGCAGTGCCGATGTTCAATCAGGCCAATCGCGATTTGAGCGCTGTGCAAGATTTACCCGGACAATCTATATTGGCGCTACCCGAATCAGCCCCAGCATGGATGTTCAGAGAATGGCAAATTCAATCAGGCGACACTTTGACTTCGATCTCCGACGTGATGCCTTTGCTGATTTTACTGTCATCCATTGTCGGCCTGCTATTCAGCGCCGGATGGATGTCGATGGCAACGCACTACCGCGATGAACATTCTTTACGCGCTTTCTTGAAGGGCGGTGGCGAATCGTTTTTCCCGTTTTTACGCACCTGGCTACTCGCCTTGCCATTATTCGCATTGACTACTTACGTTTTCTGGGGAGCACCTTCCGAATGGGTGCTAGAGAAGTTGATGCCCGAGGGCGATGCCGCACTCGCGGCTAGTGAGACTACGGGCCGCGCTATCGATATCACGCGGCAACTGCTTTACATGTTGGCCTTGCTCAAAATCGAGATCATCATTGACTTGGCCCGCGCATCAATAGTAGTAGGTAAGCGTAGTTCGGCAGTGCTTGCTATTTTGCGGGCAGTCGGCTTTTTATTCAGGCGACCGTTCGCAATATTCGTTATTGTGCTTCTTGGCTTCATCATTGAAGCGGCATTGATTTTCGGCAGCGAATGGCTACGTGATTTACTTGAATGGCCTCTTATTGCCGCAGTGTTTATGCTGCCATTTGTGCGTCACGTGATGCGCGGCGCCCGCCAATCTGCAGTTGCTGATTATTATCGCGCGGCAACCGGCGAATAATTGGACAGCCTTAGTCTCAAACATCCTCCCAAATAAAATGACCCAAAAACTCACAGGAGCGGCCATCATTGGCCAGTCTGGCGGACCAACCGTCGTAATCAATCAATCACTAGTCGGCTTCATTCAAGAAGCTACCAAGCACGATTGCATCACCAAGATTCTTGGTGCACGCCACGGTGTCGAAGGCATCATGAATGGCGACTGGATCGACCTTGGTAATCAAAGCGACGAAACACTCGAAGCGGTTGCGCTCACTCCAGCCGCAGCACTTGGCTCGGTACGTCGCAAGGCGTCTACCGAAGACGTGGCGATAATGGTTGAACAGTTCAAGAAAAACGATATCCGTTTCTTCTTTTACATCGGCGGTAATGACACTGCTGAAACGGCACATATCGTCGAGCAACAAGCTGCTGAACTCGGTTATGAAATTCGTTGTTTCCATATCCCGAAAACTATCGACAACGATCTTAGAGTTACCGATCACTGCCCAGGTTACGGTTCAGCTGCGCGTTTCGTGGCTCACGCCTTTCAAGGCGACGACCGTGATAACCGTTCACTGCGTGGCGTAAAAATTAACGTTGTCATGGGTCGCCACGCCGGATGGCTCGCCGCTGCTTCAGTGCTCGGCAAGCGCAACGACGAAGACGGACCTCACTTAGTTTATTTGCCAGAACGTGTATTCGATCCTGAGCAATTCATTATCGATGTAAAAGAAGTACACGACCGCCTTGGTCGTTGCGTCGTAGCTGTCAGCGAGGGTATCCACAATGCTGAGGGTGTCTCGTTCTTGCAAGTGTATGCTGAAATGAGTGGCTCGGCGATGGCGGGTCAAAAAGATAGTCATGGCAACGTGCAGCTTTCTGGCACTGGCGCCTTAGGTGATGCATTGGCAAACCTCGTCAAAGAAAATTTTGATGGCCTGCGGGTGCGCGCAGATACTTTTGGCTACCTACAACGTTCCTTCCCTGCTGATGCTAGTGAAGTCGATCGCGTAGAAGCGCGTCTGGTAGGGCGCAAAGCTGTTGAAGCGGCTGTGAGCGGCGAATATGGTTCTGGTTCGATTGCGTTGCGTCGCTTAGATGGCGACGACTATCAGTGCGATACTATTGTTACCGCGCTTAAAAACGTGGCGAAGTACACTAAAGATATGCCTGATGATTATCTCGCTGGACATCAAGGAGTGACCCAAGCATTTGTCGATTACGCGCTACCGTTAACGGGCGGCATCACGCCGATGGCAGATTTGAGTTAATGACTGCGTGTGACCTTTGTTCAAGCGTAGGCGATCTTTCTGAGTTAGCTGTTGTTCCTAAAGATGCAGTAGTCGCTTTGTGCGGCGTTTGCCATCCGCAAGTGCGTGGTGATGTTGACCTCGATGAAAATCATTGGCGTTGCCTCAATGATTCAATGTGGAGTGAAATTGCGGCGGTGCAAGTACTAGCGTGGCGCATGTTAAATAAGTTATCGGCTACAGATTGGGCCGGTGGTTTGCTTGAGATGTTGTATCTCGACGACGAGTTGCGCGAGTGGGCTGAGTACCAAGAAGTGGTTGCTGCGAAACACGTCGATAGCTTGGGCGCCGAGTTAAACCATGGCGATGGGGTAGTGTTGATTAAAGACCTGGATGTCAAAGGCGGTGGCTTTACTGCTAAACGTGGTACCACGGTTAAAGGTATTCGTTTGGTTGAGAACAATCACGAACATATAGAAGGGCGCGTGAGTGGTCAGAAAATTGTGATTCTGACCAAGTTTGTGAAGAAGCAGTAGGCGCGAGCTACAGTGCTTTGCGCGGTGGCAACAACAAACTACTCGTCATAAACCCAGCGACAATTGCCGCGCCACTGATAAACACCTGAAACGCCGATTGCAGTCCTGTTTGGAAGTTGCCGCCCGCGATGTCGGTGATGGAGAGAAAGCTAGTTGCGCCCGGTACTAATATTAGAATGCCCGGCATCAACACGGTAAGTGCAGGACGATCGAAAGCGCGGGCGAACATATTGCCGAACAAGGCAACGATAACTGCACTAAGAAACAGGCTTGGCGCACGCTCTAGATTCTCTAAACCAAACTTCATCGCGAGATAGGGCAGGCAAACAGCGACCACTGCCCAGGGTAAATCGCGGCGCGAGTTATTAAATAACACACCAACGCCGAGGCCGGCGATGACGATGGAGAGTGGTGGGAGCCATGCAGGCATTGCCGGCGGTACCACTTGCTGTAGGCTGTCGATGTCGAAGAGGTGTTGCGCAATCCCGCTGCCAAACAACACCCCGATGAACAACATCAGTACTGTCATGCCGGCACGAGCTAGGCGCGCAGAACCCGATACGGGGTGGTCAAGCACTAACTCGGTCGAGCCGATGATGATGCTGAAGCCAGGGACTAAAACAATGATGCCGGCTAAAGTAGAAATGTCGGCGTTGGCACCAAGCAGCGCGGCGCCAACCGTAGCAACGAAGCTAATTACTGTTGCCGATAGTGGATCGAACAAACGTCTGACCGCATCGCGGTGTTGTGACCATTGGAAGATCAAGAACAGCAAGAACCCGCAAATTGAAGATAACGCCACATCGCCGAGATTACCGCCGAAGAAGGTAGACGCACCGCCACTCGTCAAGGTGAAGGCAAATAGCTTTGTGATTTGATTGTATCCGTAACTTTCATCAAGGATGCCATCGAGTCGCGCATTAGCGACGGTCACTGTTAAGTCCGTGCCTATAAAATCGTTAAACAATTTATCGAGCTGACTTAAACGATGTAAGTCGATCGCGTTGTTGTGCACTCGCTGCAAACGCGCGATGCCGTTTTCACCAGGTATGTCATAGCTGTACATGATTGCTGACGGCGTGGTGAAAAAGTTGCCCTTCAGCCCGAGTTCGTTGGACATCGCCTTTAATGCATCTTCAAGGCGATGAGCAGGGGCTCCATAGCGGTGTAGGGCTTTGCCCATACGTTGGACAAATGCGATGCGATCTTGGGTAGTTGAAGCTGGGGTCATGGCGCTGGCGGTGCGCCATATTGTAACTTATTTTTGATAAACCACCCACACATAACCGTGGGTACGTGTCTTCTCTCGACTGTAGCTATACCACTGTTTACTAAGTGGCGCGAATTTCGCGTCGGCGGCTTCACAGCGCTCCATGACTTCATCCGGAATGCCTCCTGCTTTGCCGACGTAAGAATTACGCTCGTCCCATACAAGATCATTTTCGGCTTTAGCAGCCGCGTACTGAGGCTCGAACTCACGCTTCTCTTTTTCCTTGGCTTCCGAGAGCGGCGGTAGCAGGTATTCTTCCCATGTCACATCACCGACTAGCACATCAGCCTTGCCATCGCCGTTGTAGTCGGCCACATGCATCTTAGTGCGTGAACCTGGACGAACGCCGTGCTGAGTCTCGCGCTCGTCCCACGGAGTCGGTTGAAATAGCACTTGAGAATCGGCAAATTGCAAAGCCTGGTCGGCGCTAGTGTTCAAATAATAAATTCCGCCGCCATATTCTTCACCGCATGTGATGTCAAGTAAACCATCACCGTTGATGTCTGCGAGATGCGCATTACTGCCTTTTATTTTTTTATTACTAGTCGTTTTTAGCGCTACTTTTGTGGCGGACCACTCTGGAATATCTTGCGTACCGATATTGTTAATCATAAACACGCCCGATGAGCGTGTGCCAATAAGCAAATCTAAATCACTATCGCCGTCTAGATCATGCAACTCTGGAGTAATCGATGTACCGCCATTAAGCGGCTCGCCGTTTTCATTTAACAAAAACACGCCTTGCTTGTACTCGCCATCGACGTTTTCGAAATACCAAATCTCTCCGGTGTAAGAGCCAGAAACGATATCCGCGTCACCGTCGTTGTCGTAGTCCGCGAACTGCGGGCTAAAAGAAATGCATCAGGTGGATGGAATGGAAAGTAGTTGCCCTTGTGCGTTTGCTAAGTAATCAAAGTCTTTATAACTCGGAGCAGTGTCGCTGCCATGATTAAGATAAACCCGTAGACGGCTGTCTTCGTATTTACCCGCCGCACCCTTTTGCATTTTCTCCGGCAGGCGCGTTATATCGAACATCTGATCGCCGAATTCGGCTACGAGTAAATCACGTACTCCATCGTTGTTCATGTCGCGTAAATAAGGTGAAGCATGGCCGATGATGGCATCGATTGGTTCACCGTTCGCGTTGATGCGTTGCGGTGCTTCAAAGATGAGTTGGCTAGCGAGTAGGGCTATTAACATTGCAGTAGTTTAGCGGTTAATAGCCCTCTAGGCAGCCATTTATTACACAACCATATTCACACTATTTCACGCGACTAATTGTATTGACAAGAAAAAGCTAAAGCCACCCCCAATCCGTCCGCAAAGGGTTTGTCATGCTCAAAATCGCAATACCCGCCTTCCTAATAAGCGCAGCTTTATCAGGAATCCCTAATTTCCTTACTGCATCTTCTTCATGTGGTGAAGAAGTCACAGGTTTCAATACCCTAGTTGCTGGCTCCGATCTCATCGTAGAAGCCAAAATCCTCGATAAACGCACTAAATTAAACAGTGACGGCACTATCGAGACCACATACACGTTATCAACCATCACCCCAATAAAAGGTGAAAACGCCAATATCCAGGAAATAACCATTCCTGGTGGCGAAGTAGCAGGGCAAGGACTGATCATTCCAGGTATGCCAGAGCTCAATATCGGCGATCGCAACATCCTATTTCTCAGTGCCGCTTCGCAGGACAACAACTGGCGTATGCCGGTAGGTCTGAAATCTGGTGCCTTAAAGGTGCAGCCTAGCTCACCTAACACTAGTGATATGAAGGTTTTACGAGCAAATATCCATTCTGACAGAGTGCATGTTGAAAGCTATGAAGGCACTATCAACGAGATATTCGCAGAAGTTGCGAATCAGCGCTAAAAACACTTAAGCAATATCGCTACATCGTCGATATATAGAGCGATGCGAATAAAATACATAGCTACCACAGTCGTCTGCGCTCTACTCGGAGTTGCGGCGACTCAAGCTTATATACGCATTACGCTCGGTGGCAAGACCCTCAATTGGTCGTCAAACACCATCAGCTATAACATTCACACTGCTGGATCTGACGATATCTCTGATAATAGCCACATTCCGGCAATCGAGCACGCGTTCCAGTCCTGGTCCGATGTTAGTGGCTCGAATATTAACCTCGTCCGCGGTGCGGATACAGCTTCCGGCAGCACTGGCGGCAGCGGTCACACCATTACATTTGATGAAACTAATAGCTCGGGATTCTTTCCGTCAGGCTCAGGCATCGTCGCCATCACCCCCATCAACTATATGCTCGCGGACGGGCGCATCACCGACGCCGATATTTTGTTTAACGGAAATCAATTCGCTTTCAGTACAGATCAGACACCAGGTACTTTTGACGTCCAAGACATACTCACTCACGAGGTGGGGCATTTCATTGGTCTTGACCACTCGCCGGTAGTGAGTGGCACAATGTGGCCTTACGTTTCTCAAACCCAATGGTTGCATCGCTCGTTATCACAAGACGACGAAGCGGGAGCCATTGCCGTCGCTACTGGTTCTGGACAAACAAAAGTAACGGGGACCATTCGCAAACCTGGTTCAACTTCTGGGCTGGCTGGTGCGATAGTTTCGGCAAGTTTAACGGATGGACGCTTTATCGCGTCAACCACCACCAACAGCAATGGTAACTTCACTCTACGTGGAATGCCAGCTGGAGATTACTACATCCATATCGACCCACTTGAAGGGGGCATGTCGAGCGCCAACCTAACGAGTAACTCGAGCATCAGCACTGCATTCGCACCTACTTTCTACGGCGGCTTCGATAACCCGACATTGTTTTCGCTCACTCCAGGAGCGCAACTTGGCTGCGGTGTATTAACGGCCAACAACGACATTGCAATGTACGAGAGCGCTAGCAGTACCACTTTATTGCAACAGGGCACATCCTCGTTGGTCACGATTTATGGCAGCAGTATTCCTGTAGGCGCCACTATGGTTGCTAAGACAAACGAGCTGAGTATTAGCAATATTACCAGCAACTCAAGTTACGTTCGCGCCACAGTAACAGCCAATTCGGCCGCGCTGGTGGCATCTTACAATTTATACATCAAGGCGCCAAATGGCGATTTCGAAACAGCACCCGGAGTAGTAGAGGTTATTCAGCCAGCGCCGAATCTAGCGGCAGTTTCGCAATTTAAAGTTTCTACTGCAGGCGGCGAAACCATCAGCCTGTCCGGAACCAATTTCCAGGACGGAGCATTCGTCCTCTTTGGTGGTTACGAATCTGATGAAGTAACATTCATCGACAGCAACACTCTGTCAGTAGTCACTCCTGCTGTGCCATTATCTTTAGTTGATGTAGCAGTTCACAATCCTGATGGCCAACAGACAGTACTGAGTGAAGGTATTGCGTTCACCGGCCAAGCAGTGTTCACGCAATCATGGCCAACTAAAGGTCAGTCTACAGGAGGCACTCATGTGTTTATTAACGGCGACAACTTCAACGAGGTTTCAAAGTTCTACATTGATGGCCAGCAGGTTGCGTTTACTTTTAAGAGCGCCAAAATAGTGCATCTCCAAATGCCGGCGCACGCTCTCGGAGCTGTTGAATTGACAATCGAAAACCCGGCATCACCTGATTTAGTGGTCAGTGACTTCTTCGAATTCGTTAGCACTTCGGATCCTAGCATTAGCGACTTCACCCCGCGTAAAGGCCCTAAAGGCGGGGGCACCATCGTCGATTTATTCGGCGGCGGCTTTGAGGGCGTAACCGAAGTTTGGTTTGGCGTCGATCCAGTCACTGGCCTCGGTGGCAAGATGGCATCCGCGACATCGATTGTTTCGGCGGCTGAATTAAAGGCAACCACTGCTAACAACTCGGCATCAGGTAACTACGCTCTAAAAATAATTACCGCATCAGGCCAGGGCGCAGTGATGAGTGGATTCACTTTCGAAGGTAGTAATCTTGGGAGCGGCGGTGGGGGTTTCGATATCCCAGGCGGCTGCTCAGTTAATTTCGAGCGCGAACAGCAAGCCGACTTTAGAGTGTTAATGCCACAATATTTACTAACCATTGTTGGTTGGTTAATATTACGAAACCGACTTGCAAAGCGACGCAAAAAGGTTGGCGTTAAGTTAGACTAATTTGTGCTAAAACTAACACTCTGCCTGCCGTTGCTGGCACTCGCATGCTCCAAGCAACCTCCTCCTCATTCGAACTTTGATGAGGCACCGCTAATTGTAATCGGGGTCGATGGCATGACTCTACCTGTGCTCGAGCCGCTAATACGCGCCGGCAAGGTTCCGCACTTGGCATCGCTAATCGAAAAAGGTGTCGGCGGCAAACTGTTCACCGACGTTCCAACCTATTCACCACGACTATGGACTTCCATAGCCACTGGTGTGCTTGCCGAAGAACATGGCGTTCCGAATTTTTCTGAAGAAGATGAACAAGGTAATATGCTGCGGGATGGTTTGCCTTTTACTTCTAATTGCCGCAAAGTGCCAGCAGTCTGGAACATCGCTGCCGACAATCGTCGTGATGTAGATTCGGTGGCGTGGTGGGTTTCATGGCCGGCAGAAGAAATCGATAACGGCCGCATTGTCGCCTCTTATGCCGCGCAAGTGCAGGCGGCCATCCTCTGGAAACCCTTGCTTTGGGATGAGGGTATTCCGCTATTGACATATCCAAATTCTTTACAAAATGACCTTAATTCGTTGCTTGATGAGGGCAAGCCCAAGGGGCCATTGGTGAAGGAATACAATAAGCGCTTTGGTGCTATATCGCCTGAATGGAAAGTGCCTTTTCAGCGTGATATTTTATTCCGTGGCACATTTCACGCCGACCGCACTCACCAAAAAATATTTAACAACCTGCAAAATACTGGGCGCGGTGCCGATTTGCGCATGTTGTACTTAGGCTTGCCAGACGTAGCCGGACACTTTTTCTGGAGATACCGCGAGCCTGAGGCTTTTCAATATCCTGTACCTACAGAGATGAGCGATAAAATTGGCGGACATATAGATAAAGCTTATATGCAAGTAGATGAATGGATTGGCGAGGTTATAGCCAACGCTCCAGAGAACGCGCGGTTCTTAATTATTTCTGATCACGGCATGGGGCCGGCGAATGTCACTAAGCCTAGCCATCCGCAATCTGGTGCGCACGAAGAGGGGCCCCCTGGAATTTTCATTTTGGCGGGGCCCGGAGTTAAGCAGCAGGGGTTGTTGGGATTAGGTAAGCGTAAGGTCGGTTACATTTATGACATTGCGCCATTTATGCTTGATTTACTGTCGCTAGCGCCAGGCAGTTATATGGAAGGGAAAACATTGCGTTATCTCATGACTGACGAGTGGATTGCCAATCATCCACCGCTTGCGGGCGTTGATTACCGCCAGGGCTTCCGCGAGGCTACGACGCCGTTGGTCCCAGGAGAAGGTCTTGACGCGGTGTTTATCGATAACCTCAATCAGTTAGGATACGTGGACGATGAGTAACAACACTGCAACTCCAGACGGCTTGCGGTCGCCGATTGTAGCTTTTGATATTGAGGTCGCTGGCCTTGAATGGGAAGAGCTTGACGAGGCAACCCGCCACTATTTGCTATCGCGTAAATCGAGTAAGGGTAAAGAAGACGTGCAAAACCGCTTAGCTTTAATTCGTGGCGTCGGTCGTGTGGTATCGATTGGCATCTGGAATCTAGCCAAAGATCAAGGAGCGGTTTTAGTACACGGCTCGGGCTGTAAATGGGAGGACTACAAAGACATCCCTGGCACTAAAGTTTTTCGCGGCAACGAACGTGAAATCCTTAGCGAGTTCTGGAAACTTGCCGCCGAATGGGGCACTGTTGTTACTTACAACGGACGCGGTTACGACGGCCCAGTATTAATGACTCGTTCAGCAATGCTTAATGTCGTACCGACGCGTCAATTGACCGGCTACCGTTACAGCATTAAAGACCATTGCGACTTAATGGAAATACTAAACTTCCAAGGCGCAGCGCGTGAATCGTATTCGCTAGATTATTGGTGTCGTCGCTTCGAAGTCGAGTCGCCAAAAGGTAAGATGGACGGCAGCATGGTGGCGGCCAAAGCGCGGGCTGGTAAGTATGACGACATAGCCGAGTATTGTTTGCGCGACACTCGTGCGACTGCCGATTTGTTTCAACGTTTGCGCAATACTTTGATTCCACTTTTTAGTTGAGTTTAATCGCCAAGAATTCGCTGCTGTTAACCGTCGCTAAATTTTTTAGCATCGCTATTTATGCGGTATTCGGTATGGTGCTCGCGCGTCAAGTGAACACCACCGAAAACGGAGTCTATTCGCTGATGGCGACCTTTTTGTTCTTCGGCGGCATGATATCGTCCTTTGGTATCCCGCTAGTCATTACGCGCGAGGTTGCGCGTGCTAAGGAGTTGACTGCCAAGTATTACGCCGATGGCATCCTGGCGGTAATCGTCGGTTCTTTTATTGCCACTGTCGTTTTGGGCTGTTATTTATTCTTTGAGCAATACATGCGCGAGCAATTCGTGGAGTGGCATTTTGTGTTATTCGCCATCACTATGACGGTAGTGTTCGCTGATGCGATTGGATCGGTTTGCGATTCGTTGTTTCAGGCGCACGAGCGCATGGCCAAGCCTGCAGTTGTTGAAATACTAACGGGCTTATTGCGCGCTGGTTTGGCGGTGATTGCGATTTACACCTTGCCACAACATTTGCGAGTGCTCGGAGTACTCGTCGGTTTTTGTATAGGCTCTTTATTGCGTGCTTGCATTATGCGCTCGTTAATGGAAAAGAATTTGCTTAACGGCGAGGTCGTTAGTGCCAAGTTAAGGGATGCTTTTTCTCTAATTAAGTCATCAGGATTTATCGCAGTGTTTCGCATGTTGCGTATGTTACGCAACCGCTTAGATATTTTGCTGATAGGAGTTTTGTTCGTCAGCATGGTCGAAGGAGTCGCCGCCGACGCCGATGTGGCGCGAGCGATTTATGCACAGGCCGTGCGCGTGGCTATCATTTTCCACACCATCACCATTGCCTTTAACACCGCGTTATTTCCGCGCATGGCACAGCAGACGGGTGATAGCAAAGATGTAAGCGCCGTCCGTGAAACCTATTCCCGTGCAGTGCGTTGGCAAGGCTTCTGGGCAATTCCGTTAGCCGCAGTGGTGTTTCTTTATGCCGATAACATCTCTAATTTCTTCGGTGCCGACTACCTTAATGGTAGCCCAGAAAACGGAGTGCTCGGTACGACCGGGCAGATGCTGCAGGTGTTACTGATTGCCGTGTTGTTTGACTGCATTGGCGGCCCAATTGGCTTTGTGATGCTTGGCTACAAAGACACCGAGCGTAAAGCACCGATGATTGGCGGTGTTATTGCTACTTCAAGCTTGGCCCTCAACTTGCTCCTCATACCTGCCTACGGCATTCTAGGCGCCGCCATGGCGTCCGCGATAACGGCTTTTATCGAGTTCATTATTAAGGTGGTGGTGGTCGCGAAACACCTGGGATCGCCATGGCCGATTTTTGTGCGTCTATTGCCCTATGTCGGCATTACGGCAGTTTCGGTAGGAGCTATTTTCGTGGCCGGCCTTGAAGATTATGCTATTTGGGGTGCGCTACTTGCAGGAACTATTTACATACTATTGTGTGCTGTATTAAAACAGCTCGATCCTGTTGTAGTCAAAGTAGGGGGCGATAGGTTATCCTTGTTCAAAAGTAATTGATTCATGTCAGACAACAAAC
>CAWWAN010000031.1:0-14679 GCA_963934925.1 uncultured bacterium
AGCACATAGTCTTGGCCGTTAATAGTGCGACGCTCTTTGCCTTCTTCAAGAACCGTTCCCACGCAAGTGGCAGTGTAAAACGCAGGTATTCCGGCGCCACCGGCACGAATGCGCTCAGCCAAAGTACCTTGCGGCACCAACTCTAACTCGATTGCACCACTACGGTAAAGTTCTGGGAACACCGTTGAGTTCATCGAACGCGGATACGAGCAAATCATTTTTGAAACTCGCCCCGCTTTAATCAAAGCGGCAAGACCCACCTCGCCACTGCCGGTGTTGTTATTCACCACCGTCAAATTTGTTGCGCCCTGATCAATCAAGGCATGAATCAATTCGATTGGACTACCCGCCTCTCCGAAGCCGCCGACCATCACCGTGGCACCGTCAAAAATATCAGCAACGGCAACAGCTGTAGAAGAGACCTCTTTGTTAATCATGTCTTTAGACTGAGAAGCCTTCTGCTTCCTCTTTTACAACGCGGGTGTAATCAAACAACCCCGCCTCGTCAAAGAGGACGCGATCTTCGTAATCATCAAACCAAACCGCCTCTGGGTTACGCCCGACGATACAAACTTTACCCTTCAATGGTGCATCAGCGGCGTTACGCAGCAGTTTGAAAATCAACACGCCATTTTCGGCACCCGGCAGACCCGGGATCGGATCGTCAGTCACTGCTACGACCTCGGTCTTACCCAAGTAGTGCGTGATTGAAAGCCTCGCATGTGCCTCTACACCAGACAAACCTTTTTGCGAATCATTTAAGATTTGCCAAGAAGTTTCAATCGGTATATTGAACGCCTTATAAGCCACAATATCGCGGCCACAGAAGAAGTAATGATTGTTGGCACCTACACGCTTCAAGGCACGTTGCATAATCCGCAACGCGTCAGGATCGTCGTTAATCCCCTTAATCAATGGTGACTGGTTTTCAACACATAACCAACCGCGTGACACCAAGTCCGACATCGCGCGCTCTGTATCAGGATTCCATGCCAACACACCCGACTCTTCTTCGACGTAATTGCCGTCGTCGTCTTTCAGCAAAAACTCGTCGGGGTGATTGAAGTGCACCATAAACCGCAAGCCTACAGAAGGATAGGTCCTATGGAAATTGTCGAGCATCGCCATGAAGGTATCGTCGAAACGATTCGGGAAAAACGCGAGCTCCTTGGTGCCAACACGAATCGATTCAACACCTGCTTCAGCAAGCGCGGCAAACCAGGCAGCAATTTTGGAGTTAGGCAAAACCATAGGGTCTCCGCCGGAAAGCAAAATTTCGCGCAATTTCTCGCGCCCTGTTTCAGGATGCCGACCACCGTTTTCAGCAACGATGGTGTTGTGCGCGTGAACATAGTTCACTATCTCAGGGATTTGAGCCATGCCCTTTTTCGCTACCGTACCGTCTTGACGTTCAATTTCTTTGCGGCCAATAAGTTCTTCGCGATAGCAGAAACGACAATGCGCTGAGCAAGTCGAGACCACATACATCAAACCCATTTCGTATTTGTGCAGCAAACCCTCGACCGGGCTGTAGTCCATTTGATTACCTGGATCTTCTGAGCCCTCCATGTTGTTGGTTTCAGTAGCGTCGGCTTTAACTAAGCGACGGATGGCCTCGCTCTTCCTTCCCATCTCGAAATAATGGCGCGTCATCTTGACGGGCATCCGCGCTTCGACATCGCGCTCGGTGCCTTTCAGCGACTTCAGGATGACGAGCTCGTCATCGGTATAAAAGCCGCGCATATTCTCAGGCATTTTTTCATCGAAAAAAGGGCGCAATCCGTTGATGCTTTCGCGGTCGTAGCGCGGGCTTTCAACTGTGTCGAGAAAGGCTTGCTCTCTCGCAGATGGAGTGTATTTGGAGTCGTTCATGGTTGGTTGTGCGTGTCTAACGAATTGTACAATCTTGAACTCTTATTGTACCCCTAGTTAAAGCATTTTTAGCATGAATATTGACAAACTGGGCACCCAAGTCATTTTACGGTACACCACCTATATCTTGCCATCCCGCATCTCGGTCTTTCAACAAGCGCAGCCAAGGCGATGAACTATAGGGATAGCCACTCACCGCCGCTAACTCTTCTAAATCATCACGAAGTTGTTGGCTATGCGGCCAACTAACATTACGTAACTCATAGCCATTACTCAAAAACAAATCTACCTCGAGGGAAGTCCCCCAGCGTTCGCCAGCATCGACATCAATCGCATTCGCACTACAATATTTAGCATAGCTACTTAAAAGATCCTGCACTTGCGGCAGAACCTCTAACGCTAACTCGCGGCTCGGAAAACGCTGGATCCCCGGGCAATAGGCACTTGCCATATCTAACTCGGGCCCTTCGCGCGCCAACTGTGGCCAATACGGGAAAGTACGGCACTGCTCAGGACGGCTCTCGTAAATCGAACAGCGATTACTACCATCTAATAACGAGCATACCCCATTCTCCTCTTCGCGCAACGATAGGCGTCCGTCTTTAGCATATACAAAACGTTCCACAAAAGCTTCAGACGTCATCTCCTTAGCCGCTGCCATCTGTTCGAGGTCATCCTCTTCTACCCAGACATGGCCGTGCCCCACGCGGCAACAATTACCACAGCGGTGACAATCAAAATGAAAGGGGTATTGCGCTTGAGACACGATTAGTCGTCGCCAAGATGTGCCTCGAGATCTTCAATCAAATCACCAGCAGATGCGTATCGCACCTCGCGGTCTTTGGCCATCATCTTCTCGAGGAAGTAGTGTGCCAGCGGCGACACCCGCCCACCTTTCATTGCCGCGCCTTTCAGAGAATCAAGAACCTGCATGCGCAATAACTCTTGGTCGTCGGATGCGACGAAAGGCAGCTCGCCCAGTATCAAATGGTACAAAGTCACACCCAAAGAATAGATATCCGCACGGCCATCAAGATCGTTTTGTCCTTTAGCTTGCTCGGGAGCTAAGTAAGCGGCAGTGCCCATCGTTGTGCCTTCACCATGTCCGCCGCTTAAACCCTCGCCGGCAAACCCAAAGTCGATAAGCCGCACATTGAACTCGCGATCAAGCATGATGTTACCGGGTTTCAAATCGCGATGAATCACCCCCTGCTCGCGCATACCTTCGAGTGCCACGGCTACCTCACAAACAACATTAAAGGCCTCGCTCTCAGAAAACTTGCGTCCCTGGTCTAACCATTCAAGCAAGGTCTGCCCCGCCACACGCTCCATCTCAAGGACCAAGGTATGCATAAAGCGAAACACGCGTAAGCCATTCACTACCTGGGGCACGGCCTCAAGCTCTCGAAGCAGCTTTGCCTCCTTGGCAAATTGATTAGCCGCTACTTTATTACGCGACAAATCAGGACGGAGTATTTTCAGCGCTACCCTCTCGAAGTCGCGGTCGCGTTTGGCAGCGTAAACTTCAGCTGTTCCGCCTTTGCCAAGCAGGCGCTCAATGGTGTAGCCAGGAATACGTGGCTCGCGCATGGCCCGCGTTTGTCGTAGATGGTTGATTTCGGCAGCAGTAAAGCTAGAAACAGCCGACAATCTGGCCTCAAAGTCTTGTTCGGCGCAGCCTTCAAGCACCTCCAGAGCCTGCTCACGGCTTAGAAAGCCACGAGATGTTAGTAGAGCCAAGAATTGCTGGTCTTCGGCGGAGGCAGAGCTAGACATTAGCTAATACCTTACATCGGCCGAAGATGAGTGCCATCTTGAGTTAAAAAAATCATTATTTGAGATTAAAGGCGCAGCGCTGAACAGCCGAAACATAGATGCCCAAGGGCACACACATCATGCAAAACTCATCACTCGTTTACAAATACTTCGATCTCATCGATGGCTTTATTCGCGTTCGCATAGCTGGCGCTGAAGGCAACATGCCCGAAATAGAAATGTCTACAAACAGCACACCGTCGCGCCGCGACTACCGCCAGTATGTAGTAAGTAATTTCGTTCTCGACCTCGACTCAGAAGTAATGCCGAAAGTACACGCTGTTTACCCAGAAGACACCATGGCTGCCGAAGACCTCCTCTACCAAATATGTGTAGATGTCAACCCTGGTCTTGAGATACATTCTATTTCACTGCCCGCTACCGAAGACGAAGTCGCTACCAACGAATCCGAGATGGAACGTTTTCGCGAACTAGCAAATGGTTTGCAAGAAAATGTATTAGCAGAATTAGTCGGTCAAGATGATGCCGTAAACAAAATCTGCCGTAGCATCCGCAAGGCTGCTGTAGGTCTTAACGACCCCAATCGCCCAATCGGTAGTTTCTTATTGGTTGGACGCACCGGTACTGGCAAAACCGAATTGGCGAAATCAATCTCGCGGAACTTACTAGATGGTCGCAAATTGGTGCGTATTGATTGTTCTGAATACGCCTTGCCGCACGAGACTGCGAAGTTGATTGGTGCCCCTCCTGGCTATGTTGGTCATAGTGAAGGCGGCATACTTACTTCTGAAATTGAAGAGAACCCACGCTCAGTGGTACTGTTCGACGAAATCGAAAAGGGGCATGACAACTTGCACAATATGTTGTTGCAAATTCTTGATGACGGCCGTCTAACCGACTCGAAAGGCACTACTGTAGATTTCAGCAACTGTTTAATCTTGATGACCTCTAACGTAGGCACTGCGGACTACGCCGAAGCGACATCACGCTTAGGTTTTGATCAACCAGAGTCTTTAGCACAAACTCAGTTTGCCGACATCACCAAGCAAGCACTACGCGCTAAGTTTAAGCCAGAATTGCTTAACCGTCTCGATGGTGTGCTCACTTTCAGAGCTCTTGACCAAGAAGACTGCGAGAAAATCGCCGAACTGCACTTGAAAATGTTACAGCAACGCATGCAAGGTGCAAAGATCAGCCTTAAGTGGAGCAAGGCCCTATGTCGAGCTGTTGCAGCTGCTGGGTACAGCGAAGAGTACGGTGCCCGTGAAGTGCGTCGTGCTATCGCTAATCTCATCGAAGAGCCTTTATCAAATGCCATTCTCGATGGCGAGATGCTGCGCGGCTCTGAAGTTAAAGCCGGCTGGAAGGCTGGCGAAGTAAACTTCAAAACTAAGCCTGCTGCTTAAGAAACAATTGGGCGCGGCATTATGCTGTGCCCATGCTAGTTTCCGTACTCCTTAGCCTTAGCTGTGTCGCTGGATTGCCGCAGCAGAATGTTGCACCAAAAGTTCTTGCCACCTTCGATGGCGGGCAAATTGAAGCGGATCGTTTCGATCGTCATCTAGGCGCCGACGCCCGCCATCAACAAAGTGGTGCTGAAGCTTTGGTGCATATTTTGCGTTTGCAAATTGTATCGATTGAAGCTGCCAATCTTGGTTTAGTAGCCGCTGATGAGAAAATAGACGAGCGCATTGCAATCGCTGTAGAGCAAATCGAAGCTGCTGGCATGAGCCTCGAAAAATTACTGGCTAGTCGAGAGCTCGGAATGCGAGAATTTCGCGAGCTTATCGGAGACTCCATCCTTCACGAGCAACTTGTACGCCATGATTTAAACCTAAGTATCTTCGCGGAAGTTTCACCACAGCAGCTCGAGGAATGGTCCAACAACAAGTTGAATGAACTGCTTGAACTGTCAAAAGAAGCTCCTCCTGGCATGGCACTTGACGCCCCGCCGTTCCGAGTAAGCGAACAAGAGTTAGGACGCGTAATGCGCCGCACCATGTCAATAGAAGAGCTACAGGACCGCCTCGAACAAATGGTTTTAACGGTTGCTTTACCAAAGTGGGCGGCTGACAACAAGGCAATACTAAGCGACGACATTCTTAACGACGAGATTGAGTGGCGACGTAAGCGCGTAAACGAAAACCCAGCTTATGGGGGAGCCAGCTATGAAGGCTTGCTCGAGGCTAAGGGCATGACTGTTGAATCCGTGCGTCAATCTGACGAGCTGCGTGTTGCTGGATACTTACGTTTGCTCTCTGAGCAGGTTATGCCGGATAGCTTTTTCGACGACCTTTCCGAAGAGCTTACTCAGCGTTACGACAACGAACATGGCGAAACGCGTAACGTCGGATGGATTCTGCTGCGCGCCGCCGACGAAAAAGAAAGCCCGCTCGATTTAGATTTCGATGAAGCAAAAGAAGAATTACTGGCGCTGCGCGACCGCATTAAGACAACAAAAGATTTTAGTGACTTGGCTTACGATTACTCAGAAGACGATCGTACTCGACGTCGCGGTGGCATGCTTGGATGGATTCATCATTACGAGAAAGGCGTCACTACTGCCCTCGCAACGGCAGCTTTTTCAAAGGAAGGTACCGGCATCTATGGTCCGATTAAAATAGTTGACGACAATCCTTTGCAGCCATTGAGTGGCATGGCATTAATCTTGGTAAAAGACATCCTTCCGCGCCCATCAAAAGACGCTTTTCAGGATGCCGTCCGTCGTGGCACACATCGCGATTTACGCCAGAGCTTTCTTAGCAGTATTACGCTAAAGAGCGTTTTTAAGCCTAGCAACTAAGCTTAAACTCTTCTTGAGTGTTGAAGCGTTGCTCTATTTCTGCAGCGCGTTGCTCGTATCCTTTACAGCCCATAAGCGCGAGCGCCGCTATTTTGCCTGCCTCGACTCCGGGCTGCACATAAGGGTCGACTTGCATGATGCCACCGGCGTAGGCCGTGGCAATTTCCATGAACATGAAGTATTGCCCTAGGTGGAATGCGTCAAGTGAACACAACTCAATCACACAAACGGGACGACCCCTTTCACGCAAAGCTACTTCAGTACCGCGTCGCTCTTGCTCCATTAATTCAGCGAGATTGCGGTTCTCGAGGTGAGCGAAGGCTGGAGATTCAGCAAAGGCCTTATCAAGAGTGATCTCGCTGCGAAACTTGTTAAGCTTCAACATGGTGTAAACCTTGTCGTCTGGTCCTTCGACATAGAGTTGCGATTGCGAATGTTGATCGGTAGGCCCGACTGCCTTCAACGGAGTAGGCCCGACGTTGACTTCTTCGCCGGCTAAGTTGTGGCGCTTCCCCAGCGATTCAGCCCAAAGCTGGCAATACCAATCGGCGAGCAGTCGCAGACGGTGGGCATAGGCGAAATGAACGTGTTTATCTAAACCTTGCTCGAGATATAAAACGTGAACCAATGCATACCACAAAGCCGGGTCGTCTTCAGCGCTGCAGTTTTGCAGGTTGTCGGCGACTTTCGCAGCACCCGCCAACAAGGAGTCGGTGTCGAGTCCAGCCATTTCGCTGGTGAACAAGCCCACGGGTGACAACACCGAAAAGCGTCCACCAACGCCATCGGGTACCGGTAAAGTCGCGAACCCGAACGTATCGCAGATGCCACGGAAGTGACCGCCATTAGGATCGGTAGTAATCGTGAAATGCTTGGCGCATTCCGTAGCATCGTTATTGCACGCGGCCAACATCAGCGAGTAAGCCAGCATAAATTGCGACGATGTCTCAATGGTGCTACCTGATTTAGAGATGACGTTGATATGTGTCTTCGTCAGATCAACGGATTCAAAAAACTCGTCGAGCAAATCAGGGTCGACCGTATCAAGCACGAAGCACTTGGGTTGCCCAGGCTCAGGATTGGTCGCCTGGAAAATCGGCGCTAAAGCGCCGAGTATTGCTGAATTACCTAAAGCCGAGCCACCAATGCCAAGCACCACAAAGTTTTCGACATTCTGCTCACTCTTCACCTGCGTAGCACGGGCTCTACAGGCTTCTAACAACTCTTTATTATGCCCTAGCTCACGCCATTTGGGGATATTTGCAAGGTGCTCGGCACGCGCCTCAGTTGCGCGCCCGAAGTGCGCCTGGACTTGCTCTATAGTAAGCCGAGAATCGTTACCAGCGGCGAAAAGTCCAGTCAGGTGTAGGTGAAGTGCCATTCTTTTGCTCGAAGACTACCACGAAGAGCTAAAGATTACATATAGTAATGACGATAATTAAGCAATAATCACACTCGGGACGGCGTCCAAAGTTGTGACTACATAAGAAAACTCATGAATTCCGGAAAATCCAACAGTCTCGCACTTGTGTTAGTGGCCATTTTTGTCATTGCTGCAGGTTACTTTGTTATGTCAGGTGGCTCTGAGCCTGTAAACAACCTTCCCGCTATTGAAGACGCACCAGATGATACGCCTGTGATTAGCGCAGCCGATCAGCTCTCGTCTTTGGGGGACGCTGCGCCCGATAGCATCAATATCGCGCGCACATCTACAAATGCCAACAACAACGATATCGACGATATTTTCGCTGACAGGATCGGCGGTACCATTTCCGGCAAGGTCGTTGACGAAAACGGCAAATCGATCGTTGGCGCAACCGTAAGTCTGAATCAACGCTACAACGCTGGAGAGTTGATGCGGGGTTATCAAGCCGGCGCACGATTCCGGGCAACTAGCGACCGCAACGGCGAATTTATTTTCGCGGGACTCGCAGTCGGAATCAACATGAATATGTGGGTCCATCACGACGATTTCGCGCCAAAGCAAGGTGCGCCGTTTGCAGCCCTAGAAGACGAGAGCCAAACCCTACCGCCAACCATTTTAAGTGCAGGATATTCCGTCAGTGGCAAAACCACCGACCGAGGCGGCAACCCGCTGCAAGCGACTGTCGAATTAATGATGCAACCGAGTGATGCATTCCGCCAAGGCTCTACCGAAGAAATACTTGCCCAAGATATCGCATCCGGCCGTCACGTCACGGTTATGGCCGACGGCAACGGTGAATTTTACATCGATAAGCTTGCTGAAGGGTTCTGGATTTTGCGCGCAAGTTACGATGGCTTTGCGACTGCCGAAATTCGCCCAATCATGTTGCTAAATGGCAAAAATGCTGATGGTCAGAAAGTCGTATTGCCTGACGAATTCACCATTAGTGGGATTGTTCTTGATGAGCAACAAATGCCAATCGCTGATGCAAAAATCGGCGTCGCACGCACTTCACCACGCCCTACACTTACCGGTTCTGCTACTACTAACCAGCAAGGCGAGTTCACAGTGCGCGGGCTGCAAGAAGGAAGTTACGGCCTTTCTGCGCAAGCATCTGGTTACACCAACGGGCGTGCGGGTCGCGTTAATGCTGGCGCTGCTAACGTGGAAATAGTGATGCAGGTCATGGGCTCTGTGAGTGGACGCGTAAGCGCTTCTACGGGCCAATCCATTAGTACCTTTCAGCTTGAAATTCTGCGGACGCGCCGCGGTAATCAGCAATATGGTTTAACTGGCCAGCGCTATAATTTTGACCAGACCGATGGTACTTTCGAGCTGCCCGATCTCGCTCCTGGTAGTTATATCTTGCTTGGTCGCGCCGACGGATATGCGCCGACTTACTCTTCTAGCTTTAGTGTCGGACGTACCAAAGTAGAAGGCATTGACATCTTGCTAGAAGCTGGTGGCGCCATCAAGGGTACGATCGTTGATGGCGCAGGACATCCTGTTTCTAGTGCAGTCATTAGCGTGCATGGCGAAGACTTCACCCTCGACTCAAACGACACTTTGTTCGGTTCGGCAATTGGTGACCCGAACAACATGCCACAAGTGAAAACGCGCAGTAACTCTAAAGGAGAGTTCACGCTTGACAACGTTGTCCCAGGTGCGCTTACTTTACAGATTGAGCACAGTGAACATCTTGATGAATTAATAACATCTATGTCATCTTCTGGTACCACCACCAATTTGGGTCGCATTGTCATATACCAAGGTGGTAGCGTTCATGGTGTGGCTAGCGACAAAAACGGTGACCGTCTTTCTGGCGGCACTGTAACGGTCACTAATCCAAATGGGTCGTTTTTCCATCGCACGATTACTCTTGATGCTAAAGGGCGTTACCGCATTTCTGGACTAGCTGCTGGCACATATAGCATTGTTGTAGCTGCTGCAGAAAACGAGAACGTCTTCATGTTCCCTTCCGAGGCGGACAAGAAATCGATTTATGTGAATGTGGGGCAAGATTTAGAGCTCAACCTACAAACAAGCGAATAAATTACTGCACTGAAGGGCATTTGTACGTATCCTGTGGCAACTTAAACACAAGGTACCCTAATGTTCATTACATCCATCATTCTTCTTGCTGCCCAAAGTGCAGCAGCTCCTGTTGCCCCTGCTAGTGATATTCGCGTTGCGGACCTACGAGCTCACATTAGTTTTTTAGCTAGCGAAGAGCTAGAAGGCCGAGAATCTGGTCGTGAAGGCGGCCAACTTGCTGCCAACTACGTAGAGTCCAATTTTCGACGTGTCGGCCTTAAGCCGTTGGCTAACCAAGACGGCGCTTATCAAATCGAATTCGAGATTAAGCGTCCTAATCTTACTTGCCGCAACGTGGTAGGTGTTCTTGCAGGTACTAACCCGGATTACGCTGATTCCTACATAGCTATTGGCGGTCATCACGACCACGCTGGAGTTGGCGGGCCAGGCGCAATGGGATTCCCCGGAGAAATCCACAATGGTGCTGACGACAATGCTTCTGGCACGTCTGGCGTCCTAGAGTTAGCCGAATACTACGCGGCCAACCCACTCGAGCATCCGATTATTTTCATGACCTTCTCAGCGGAAGAGCGTGGCCTACTCGGCTCAAAAGCTTTGGTTGACTCGAATGTTTTAGACAACGACAAGATTATGTTTATGATTAACCTCGACATGATCGGTCGCCTCGACGAAGACTACCTTTTCGTTGGCGGGCTTGGCACTGCAACCGAGTTGCACGATTTGCTTGACCCCGTCTTTGAAAAGTCTGACCTAGAGCTAGAGCTGAACGACAAAGGCGAAGCGCCTTCAGACAACACTTCTTTTTTTCACGGTGGTATTCCCGCACTCTTCTTCTTCACCAATGTACACGCCGATTATCACATGCCTGGCGACGATGCCGACAAGATAAACTACGAGGGTGAAGTACGTGTACTTAACTTAGTCAACGAAGTTGTGAAAACTCTAGATAGCGCATCAAGCCTCGAGTTCGTCAAGTATGGCGGCATGGGCATGCCTGCCGACTTCGATACGCGTATGCGAGAGCATTATCGCCATATTGCGGAACGTAGGGTAATGAAGGGTAAACTTGGCATCCGTGCTGATGTAGCAGGCGAAATGTTGACCCTGAGCAAAGTTACCGTCGACAGTGCCGCTAGCGAATCTGGATTGATGGTCGGTGACGTACTGCTACAGGTTAACGGTCGTGATATCACCAGCATGGAAACCTTGCGTCGTTCGCTTGCTGGTGGCTTGGTTGGCGAAGAAGTCAGCATGATTGTTACACGCGATGGTGTAAAGAAAACATTTAAGGCTACGCTTAAGTAGTGATTAGTTCGTTACTCCAGTCCAGCACCTCTGCTCCGTTTGCTGGCGCTGGAGAATTAGCTGCGATAGGCAGTGCCTTCGCCTGGAGTTTCGGCACAGTGTTTTACGCACTGGCCTTTAGGAGCATCTCGCCAGTTCAGGCGGCGTGGTTTAAAAATGTAATAGCGGGCTTACTGCTCGGCATCTTATCGATAGCCTTTTTTAGTGGCGCGGTTCCTGTCGAAAACGTCGGATGGCTCACATTTTCTGGCTTCCTCGGTTTAGGCGTTGGCGACTGGCTGTACTTCCTAGCGATTGCACATATTGGAGTCAGCCGCACGGTCATCATCAGCCAGGCCGTACCAGCCTTTACTGCATTACTAGCATGGCCTCTTTTTGGAGAAAACTTGTCTGGCATGCAGATCGGTGGCATTGCATTAGTTATTGGCGGCGGCGTGCTTGCTGAATCACGGCGCTTCACCCAAAAGAGATCGCGCGACCACTTCGATAAAATTGGTTTAATAGCCGCAATTACTTGTGCGGGGCTCTGGACGATTTCTAATTTGGCATTATCCAGAGGCATGGTCGATGTCGCACCGGTAACTGGCGGCGCCATACGTTTTAGCGCCGGCTCACTTTTCTTTGCGGCGTGGTTCATTAAAGATCGCAATCTAGGCAGCAACGTTAAATTCCTCTTCAAATCCAGCACATGGAAGCTGCTCGCCTTCCCAACTTTCACCGGTGCTGCACTCGGCATGTTCTTAAATGTTTCCGCATTCAAATGGGCGTCCCCCGGTGTTGCAGCCTCACTATGCTCGACGGTGCCTTTATTCGCTATCCCGTTGTCCGCATGGTTATTGCACGAAAAACCCGGCAAGCGCGGATGGACAGGTGCAGCAATTGTAATCATTGGTGCTTTACTGGTTGGCGGCGCAATCAAATACCCCTAAAATCAGTACATGGTTACTAGTTACTTTAACCGCTTGCTACTGATTGCCGCCGGCCTTGGCTTTGGTGCTTTCATTCACTCGGTTATTTTTTGGCAAGGTGCCTCGCTACTGCGCGCCTTCGTCGTGCATTTTGGCGGCGGCATGGTTGTTGCCGGGCCGATTGCGCTTTTCAGTTTGTGGTTTGCCAAAAACGCACGCTCAAACGGTCTGTTTTACGCTGGCTTTGTTTTAGGATTAGCACCTTTAACCGCTATGGCACTTATCCCACTAGAGTTTGCCTTAGGCGTTGGGCTAGCGCTTAGCATCGCATGCGCAATTAGAGGTGGCGGTAACAGCGGCAATACCGCCCCCACCTATGCCAAACTTAGTTGTGCCGTTTTCGGCATGCTTTTCATCGGCGGCTTATGGGTGGGTGGCGCAATAGGTCGGGTCAATCTCGTTCACGATTTACCCACGCGTAACGACGCTGCACCGCAGTCGCCCGATGTGCTTCTCATCTCGATTGACACTTTACGGGCCGACATGTTCAATGACCCACTAGCAGGCTCGGACTTAAAGACATTCAAAATGATGGCCGAGCGTGGCATTAGCGCGCCTTATGCCTTGTCCTCTAGCAGCCTTACTCTTCCGGCGCACATCTCGATGCTCAGCGGACTCGATAGCCTCGATCACGGCGTCCGCGATAATTTCGATCCAGTGCCAGATGGTTTGCCGTGGCTATCAGAAGCATTCGTAAAAGCCGGATACCACACTGCAGGTGTTATCTCCAATGGCTTACTTTCGCGCGATATCGGCTTCGGTGGTGGCTTCGAGATTTACGATGACTCCGAGGTGCCCCTCCGTGGTGACATTCGACGTTTTGTCAGCAGTATTGCCGATAGTTCATGGTTGGGCGCGGCCTTCCCTCAGTCTAAATTACTGAAGGCCCTAGACAAACCGCTATTCAGGGCATACCGCAGCCATCGTGGCAAAGGCGAACGTGGACGTGGTGCGCGCACTAACCAACATGCTCTAGGATTTGTTGACCAACTATTAGCGGAAGAGCGTCCGTATTTTTTCTTTCTGCACTACCTCGACCCGCATGATCCTTATGGCACCGTAGCGCCATTCGACATGCTGCTTGAACCGCAGCCCGTAGATGCTGCTTTAATCGCCGTTGACCCAGCGCATGGTGTGATGGGAGAAACCGCCATCGAGATCGAGCAGGTCCTGAAAAACGGCAGCGACGCCGAGATAGACATCGCGCATAAACAAATAGATTTTATGCGTCGCCGCTACGCAGAAGAAATCATGTTCAACGAGCAGTGCATTGCCGAAGTACTTGCAGCAATCGAAGCCAGTGGCCGTGAGACCATCGTTGTTTTGACTTCCGATCACGGCGAGCATTTTGGCGAGCACAATTTGATGAAGCATGGTAACTCGCTATACCAAGAAAACATTCGGGTACCGTTTCTCATGTACGGTCCAGGCGTACCGCAAGGAGTACAAACTTCAAAGCAAATTCAGTTAATCGACATCGCCCCGACATTACTTGAATTGTGTAACATCGAAACCGAGCAAGAGTTTCGCGGTCTGAATATCGTTGATTTAGCGTCTGCTGAACAAAACGTCCAGCGCCAGCACATTACTATTGATGGTAACTTTTTCAGCATCGTTATCGGTGACAAAAAATATATTGCCCGTTGGGACGAAAAGTTCGGCGTCGTGCTTGGCGATGGGTTAGGCCTGTTTGATTTGTCAACCGACCCACACGAGCTCAATCCAAGTTCTGAGATAACGCTGCCTTTCCTAAAGGCCATTGATGCCGCCCTTGAACGCGACACTTACCAAGAAGGACAAGTGCAAAGCGACTTTCAGGTAGATATGGGTCATCAGCTAGGATATACCGGGGAATAAAGAGTTTAGTCATTTAGTGTAAGAAAGCTGTTCGCCAACGGCACTAGTCAGATACAAATGAACAATACCGGGCAAAGCTATAATTCGCGTATGTCAATACGCTCCTCCGTTACTATTGGTGCGGTAGTCCTTTTTATTGCCGCAGCCCTTTACGTGGTATTATCCGACGGTACTACACCGCTTGATGCTATCGCCTCAGGCACAGGCAATGACGGCAACACGAACATTGAGCAGGCATCGCCGCTCGAAGTGAATGGCACCGACTTGCAACGTGAGGCGCAAGCCACTGCAAACCTTAGCGGCAGCTCTACGCTCGAACTCTACTTTCGCTCAGAAGCTGGCGTCAACGGTGGTGTCTTAAATTTAGACGAACAAGAATATCGCTTTGAAGGTAGTTACTTGAAGATAGAGCACTTGGCCGGCGGTTCATACGATGCTTGGATCACATCGCCTAAGCATCTTAAACTGAAGAAAGGCATTGAGTTAGCCGATGGAGAATCACAAAGCATCGACATCGATTTAGAGATGGCAGCATCGGTACGTGGCAAGATTGTCAATGCCAATGGTCAAGCGGTTGCTGGAGCTATAGTTGCTGCACTTGAAGACGTGGTTGACGA
>CAWWAN010000032.1:0-14495 GCA_963934925.1 uncultured bacterium
TGACATCTTCGGCACCATTTTCAAGTGCCACCTCTAGGAGCTGTTCTTCGTCGATGCCCTCGCGGCTTAACGCAAACACGGCTTTGCGATGGAACATATAACTTACCGTGCCATTATTGGCAATCGAGCCGCCACGCTTCGACATCGCTGCACGCACGATGGGTGCGGTGCGATTGCGGTTATCCGTCAGAGTTTCAATCATTACTGCTACACCACCCGGAGCGTAGCCTTCGTACATTACCTCTTCAAGGACCTGCCCCTCAAGTTCTCCGGCGCCTTTTTTGATGGCACGATCAATAGAATCTTTAGGCATGTTATCTGCCTTGGCATGGTCAACGGCATAACGCAATTTGAGGTTCATCGCCGGATCGCTCCCGCCTTCACGCGCCGCAGCCATAAGGTGCTTCGCCCATTTCGAAAATACTTTACCGCGCTTTGAGTCTTCTTTAGACTTAGTGCGTTGAATGTTTGCCCAGTGTGAGTGTCCTGCCATGTTGTTATTTACCGCCCCTAGAATACAACAACCTGCGACCAATCCCAAGTGTAGGGAATAAAAAAACAAGGTTAGCAAAAAAAGCCAACCTTGTTTTGAGAGCGGAAATAAGCGGTTTAGCGCTTGCCCCACTGATGTCCACGACGAGCCTTGTGACGACCGTACTTCTTACGCTCAACCATTCGCGAGTCACGTGTGAAGTGATCGGCTGCAGCAAGCAAACCATGTGAATCTGGGTAGCAGACGAACAATGCGCGTGCAAGACCCATGCGGATGGCACCAGCCTGGCCAGTCATTCCGCCACCATGAGTATTAACAAAAACGTCGACTTTATTTAACGACTTAAGTGTTACCAATGGTGAAAGCGCTTCCGTGTGATCGACTGCACGGTCAAAGTACACGTCAAGTGGCTTGCCATTGACGACGACTTCGCCTTTACCAGGACGGATACGAACGCGAGCTACAGCATTTTTACGACGGCCAGTGCCCCAGTAAAAACCGTTGGCAGCTGCATCGCCGGTGCGACCTGTAGGGTCAACCTGAGGAATTTCTTCTACAGCAATATCTACTGTGACTTCTTCGGTTGGGGTTATTGTATTTTCAGTCATCTTTATTGTTTAATGCTTAGATTGAATGCTTAAAGCTTGTGGTTGCTGCGCTGCATGAGGATGCTCGGCACCACCATAAACGTGTAGTTTGCTTAGCATATGACGGCCCAACTTATTCTTTGGCATCATACGCTTAACAGCTTTAATTACGATTTCTTCTGGCTTTTCATCAAGTATCTTTGCAAATGGAACAGAACGTTGACCGCCAGGGTAACCTGTGTGGTGAACATATGCTTTTTGCTCAGATTTGTTGCCTGAAACATGCACCTTGGCTGCGTTAACAACAATCACGTTGTCGCCGCAATCATAATGCTCGGAAACTGTTGGCTTGTGCTTACCCATGAGTACCACAGCAATTTTAGTTGCCATGTGACCAAGAGTAACGCCTTCAGCGTCAACCATGTGCCACTCGCGGGCAATGGTCATTGAATTTAAATGTGATGTAGTAGGACGCATCTAACTGATGAAGCGGGACATCCGCTTATTAGGGTCGGATATTGTAGTGCGAAACTATGCTTAGGGCAAGGGCGCAATCACAAGATAACCGTTGGCGTCTACGGAATAGCGTATCGAGCCTAAATAACTGTTATGCAGAGAGTTATGCCCGACCATATCTTCGCAACGCGCTAGAGACCACAATTCTAGCATACGTGTCCATTGCGTAGAGCCGGTATCTACAGGAACGCCAAGAGGATGACGCTCGATAGCTGCCAAATCTGTCGTCGGTAGCCCTTCGTCGGCACCAGCTTCACGCACCACCACCCCACCATCACTTTGCACCTCGAAAACCATCCACCCCTCTGTTGCGGATGGTATCCATATTTGCGCGGTAGTCGGTGGCGAGAAGTAAGCGAAGCAAGTTACCGCTAGAACAAAGACGGCAGCGGTTGTCTTTATTGAGTTGCGATGCGTAGCGACAACAGCGAGCGCAAGGAGCATTGCTAATACAAATAAAGCTTGTTGCTGAATATCATGACTGGCATCAAGTGGATACGGCGCGAAGTGGTGCGGCAGTGGCAAGCATGTGTTGGCGAATGCCGCGCTGACTTGATTACCTAATAAAATCGTTTGCTCGGACGATGCGTGGTCGACACCAAAAGAAGCAAATAAATTACTGGCTGGCAAGCCGTGCTGTAAGCCAGTGGCGCTAAGGATTCCGAAGATAGCGGTGATGCACAAATAGTAAAGACCGGCGGTGCGCAACTTCGGATGTCGTTCGCTAATAGGTAATAGCATGATTGCTGCGCCACAAAGAATGGCGGCGTGCCACCATGAACTGTCGGCGCGTAACATTTGCAACGTGAATGTTATCGCGTATAACACCAGAACATGGCGCGTTGTTGCAGAGTGGCCACGCAGCAGCTCGATGCTTAAAGCCACCAACAACGCCTGGGTCGGCGAAATAAACTCGGGAGCTACTGCCGACAGCCCTAGGCACGCCAACTCAACTAGTCGCCAACCAAAGGTGCCGTCCGTCGAGCTTGAGTGATGCTGCATTTATAAGATATCGCTCTTTAGCGCCATCGGTTTGCCCTGACGATCAAAGACCTTTACTAGGGGGTCGTCTAGCACAACGCGTCCCACTCCAACCAGGTTCGGGAATTGTTTCATTAATTGCGACAAGCGAAACCCTTTACGCTCTAAAGTAAGCGGACGCTTGTTGGTATCGACGCTAAACGGGTCGGGAGTGTCGCGAGAGCGCCCCCATTCTATTTCGAGGCCGTCGGCTGTAACGAAGGTCAAGGGTGGCACGATTTCGGATTCCGTGGCGCGATAGTCTGATTGCTGCTGAATGGCGACGATACTCAACTTTGTCAAGGCCTTCAACTGGTCGACCTCAGGAAAAATGCGCACTGCTTCTTGCAGTAATCCTGCCGAACTACTGTCTCCTGGAGATGGCAACGCAATGCCCTCAGGAATGTTAATACTCAGAAACATGGATAGTTGATCCTCCCTAAAGCCGGGTGGCAACGCACGCCCGTCTTTTGAAAGTAGGCCGACCGCTCGCCCGCCTTGGCGAATGACAAGAACAGGTATCAGCGACCTGTAATAAAGTCTCACGCCGTCCGGCATCGCAAGATGCACCTTAACGGTAGATGGGTCAATCCACGGCACCTGACGCACCAGTCCCTTGATTTGCTCAAGACTCTGCGGGTCGTCAAGGTCGAGTATGGGCGCCTTAGTCATTACAAAGTCGAACATGGCGCCCCATTGTGCGGGGAGCGGCTGGCCAACCACAGTCGGCACTTGGTTCACTTGAAACTTAGATATATCGCGCATGCTAGCCGAGGAATCAGCGCATGAGGATAAAACACTGACACCGAAGATGGCGATGAGGCCGACGAAAATACTGGAGGAACGGTGCATGGGAAAACGCATTCCCATGTTCTACCTTGACCCACGCTCTGTTTCCACCCATGCTATGGCCATGTCCAACTTAGGACCCTCCCATTTCAAAGGATTCGAGTTATCGAACTTTCAGCGCAAGGCTGCTGCAGCGCTCGATACCGACCACAATGTTTTAGTAGCCGCCCCGACTGGTGCCGGCAAAACGTTGGTAGCCGAGTATGCCATTCACTTGGCTACTTCACAAGGCAAGCGCTCTCTATACACCGCGCCGATTAAGGCCTTGTCCAACCAAAAGTTTCGCGACTTCACCGACGACGAGGCCATCCCTAGTGTTGGCCTGAGCACCGGAGACATCAGCCTGCAATCCGATTCGCAGGTATTGGTGATGACCACCGAGATTTTGCGCAACACTTTAATTGAAGACGCCGAGTCACTGGCAAATGTTGGCGTGGTGGTTTTTGACGAAGTGCACTTTATGGACGACCCCGAGCGCGGATCGGTGTGGGAAGAAACGCTGATGTTTCTGCCGAAGAACGTGATTATCGTGGCACTGTCGGCCACCATTGCCAATTTAGGTCAATTCGCAGCGTGGCTTGAGAGGGTACGCGAGCGACCCATCACTATTGTCGAAGAGACCAAGCGACCGGTCCCGTTAAAGCACTATTTGTTTCATCCAAAAGCTGGGATATTCAGTCAGCACCGGTTGAAGCAAGTAGCTAAGCGTTTCTCGACGCAATCACGTAATCGCAATTTCAAACGCCGTGACGACACTGAGTTACTAAACAGCATCATCGACGACAATAATTTGCCGGCACTGTATTTTTGCTTTTCACGCAAGCTGACTGAAAGCAAAGCGCGTAGTACTGCGCGCAACCGTTCCTTGACAAGCAAAGATGAGCGCAAACAGTTTGAGGACATCTGGCAGCAAGCCAAAGGCGAATTCCAGTTTAATGACGAGCGTGGTGCGATGGCGGATTTACATGACATTCTTGAACGCGGCATTGGCTACCACCATGCTGGCATGTTGCCGCAGCAAAAAGAAATCGTAGAGCGTTTATTCTCGAAGGCATTGATTAAGTTGCTTTACACTACCGAGACTTTCGCGATGGGCATCAATATGCCGGCGCGGTGCGTAGTCTTTGATTCGTTAATGAAGTTTGACGGCATTGATTTTGACTATATGCGCACGCGAGATTATCTGCAAATGGCTGGTCGTGCCGGTCGTCTCGGCATGGACGAGGAGGGACTGGTTTACAGTGTTCTTGAATTTGACGATATCATGGGCGCACCGATTCATCGCATTCAAGATGGCAGCGTCGAACCAATCACTTCGCGCTTTAATCTTGATTATGCGACATTAGTACACCTGCATGGTATTGCGGGCTCAGAAGAAGCTACCAAAGTCTGGGAGAAATCATTCGCCGCATACCAGGCGCGTGAACATTCTAAGCAACGCGAAGAACGCAATCGTCGGCACATGCGTGCGCTGCTTAAAAAGCGTTTCGAGTTTTTGAGTGCCATGGGCTACATTGGCGAAGGCAGCGAAATCTTAGGGCGTGGACGAACGAGCCTACACCTGTTTGGCTACGAAATACAATTAACAGAAATGCTTTACGAAGGTATCTTCGAAAACATTACCCCGGAAGCATTATCGGCATTGGTAGCCGCAACCATCCACCAAGGACGCCCACGTGATACTTACCCAAAGTATGTACTACGTCCTATTCAAGAATTGCTTCGCCGAGCCAAGCGTGTCGTTGAACATGCGCGAGACCAAGAGGTGATGTCAGGTCTAAAGTCGACTATCAAGCAACTTGATGAATCCATGTCGGCGGCGATATACGAGTACGCTAATGGCTGCGACTTTTATCGCTTAAACAAATTCACTAGCGCTGCTCCCGGAGACTTCGTGCGCATTGCGCGCATGACCGTACAGTACTTGCGCCACCTAGAGCGATTGCTGAAAGAGTCCGACCCGCAACTTGCTGAAACAGCACAACGAGCGGTTAAGCAGATTTACCGTGGGCCTGTTGATGTCCGCGCAGAGCTGGGGCTTAATGCTCAAGAATTCGAGTCGACTAAAACTGCGCGCACCGGCGAAGAGTCTGAGTGAGCTATTTTCAGTGGCAAGGCACAAAGCGTGTAATGCCCTTCTGCTACCTGGCTCAAATCAATACCCTCAAGGATGGCCATGTTGGTCGTCGATATTTGATGATGCGCCTGAAGCTCTTTGCATGCGTAGGCATCAACTGATGGCGTATCGATACCAACGAGGATCACCCCCTGCTCTTGCAGGTATACCACTAATTCTACGGATAACGCATTGAAGTCAGTGTTGAAAGTAGTGCGGTCAGGGAAAGAATCTGTGCGCAACAAAACACGCGTAGACGTTATTGCTGTTTTCAAATCGCTTGCCTGAATGCGGCAATCCGCCGCGACGTTAACGTGAATCACTTGACAGTCGCCGTAATAGTTCCCTATATCCACGGATTCGATTCCTCCACCGTCGGCCAGGTAATGATTTGGCGCATCGGTGTGTGCACCGAGATGAGTGGTAGTGGTGAACGAACTCAATCCGAAATGGTCACCTTGCTTGACATCGCAACTCACTTCGCGACTAAACTCAACATCGCCCGGCCACACGGCTAAGTGCTCGTCAATTAATGGGCTGATATCGATTATTTTCATACACTAAAAGCTGCTATGACTTTGAATTCAACTGCTATTGGCGTCGGTAGATTGCGAATCGACAATGTCGTGCGAGCCGCCTGGATGCCAGTGAAGTGTTTAGCGTATACTTCGTTATAAGCACTGAAGTCACGTTTCATGTCAATTAAATAAGCGGTAACATCAACTACATCGTTCAGTGTTAAACCACTGGCGGCTAACACTGCTTTAATATTCGCCACGACCTGTTCGGTCTGAGCTGCTACATCGTAATCAAGTGGCTTATCGTTTTCGTCTACTATGGGGCCGCCAGGTATTTCGTTAGTCTGCGGAGTCCGAGAACCGACGCCTGACAAGAAAAGCAAATTGCCCACTCGACGAGCGTGCGGGTAAGCCCCAACTGGGTCGGGAGCGTTGTCAGTATTTATGATGGAGTCAGACATGTTTTATTTTGACAGGATATTACGGTCGCCTTGGTACGTTTCGCTGCTATCTTCATCGTATTCAAATAACTGCGAAGAACTGCGCTGCGGACACAAAGACAACAAAGCTTGCCCAGTGCCATAAACCGCTTCGTAACCGAATAGTTTGCCACTGTAATTATTGGTCTCGCCCATTACTGCAGCTAGCCACCACATCGCTTTCATGCGTTGCTCGCCATGAGCTTCGGTAGCAAACTGACGCGCAAGTTGAGAGACATCTTCGAGGCGACCCTCTTCAAGTAACTCAAGAAGCTTGCGATTCCATTCATCGTCTTTTTGTGAATAAATTTTATCGTTTTGCGGATCAATCGCTTTTGTGTACATCCGGTTGGACAATGAAGTCGAAGCAGCTACTGCAACTTTTTTGCCACTTGCTTCAATGGCATCGCGAGCAGCCTTGCCTAGCACCAAAGTTTCACCGCGGTCGGCATAAACATTGCACGAGACGATACCTATTGGAATGCGGTTGTCGGGGTTAAGCAACTGCGCC
This sequence comes from uncultured bacterium, assembly GCA_963934925.1. GTDB lineage: Bacteria > Planctomycetota > UBA1135 > UBA1135 > UBA1135 > JAPKEZ01. Next base: position 7,090 of record CAWWAN010000032.1, read on the forward strand.
ACGACTAAAGAGCCGGTGTCGACGGGGAAGCCATGATAGTTGACGGTACGCGCAGCTAACCCACGCTTCTTAGCAGCTTCGCAATACCTTTCAGCGAATTCGGCATCTACTTTTAGGTCGTAATTAATAGTTCCCAAATCGTGAAAATCGTCGTCAACCTTTGACCAATGCGGGTTTGGATCTGCCTGCATTTGATGGCCGATGATGCTGTGCCACTGTGTGCTGTAAATCAACAACTGTTCCGCACCAGAATCTGCCAACTGCTGCCGCGCATCTGCGAAGGAGTCATGCAGGCGCTGCCAACCTTCGTTGCGCTCTGCCGCTAGCAGCAGTTGTGGTCGACTGGGAGCAACGAATCCGAGAACTACGCTCATTGCTTCGGTCCTCGCCACTCGACGACAGCGTTGCCCGTACCAATCACGGTGCCGTAACCATAAACCTCGCCCGGATAATCAGGCACGCCGAGAGCGCCAAATAACCAGGTAAGCGCACCCTCTCTACATTCCGAGATGGCTTGCTCAATAAAATCAGGCATCTCATCGAGTATTTGCTGGCACTTACCCTCGCGCATCAAACCGAGAACGTGTTCGTCCCAAGCAGATTGATTGGCGTTGTAAATATGCTCGTATTGCGGATCTTCAGGGTCAGCCGGCTCAGAAGTGAAGTGACGATGCGACAAAGATGTGGATGCCAACAGCACCGCCCTCTTGCCTGACTTCTCAACTGCTTCCCGAGTTGCTTCGCCGAGCGCAAGCATTTCTAACTCACCCGATTCGTTGGAGTAGTCGGAGTGGGTGCTCCCTGATGAGATGCAGACGATTTTCTTATCCCACTGCGGATGCGCGAGATGGCATGACGTAATCGTGCCGTAATCAACTCGGAAATCTGGGTTGCGCATCATGTGCATCTCGAGACCGCGTTGTTCGGCAGCCGCGCAAATGCTTTCCGCAAGCTCGACATCTACCTCCAAGTCGAAGCTGAATCTGAACAAGTTCGGGAAAATCGGGTCTACCGACAAACCGGAAAACTGTGGCACGCCTAGCAGGTGATGACCCACACGCGTTTTCCAGTGCGGAGTATGGATGATTAACACATCGAAGTCCTTAGCGTCTAAGGACTGCTGCAGTTTCTGGTAGCCGTCATGTAATGCTTGCCAAGCGCCAGCGCCACTTGAACGTGGTTCATTTTGTGGAGGGTTAGCAGCGTAAACCAAGTGCGGCGGATGCGGGGCTAAACACCCGGATACGATTTTGCCTTTACTCATAGCTGTAACGCACGCACACATTGCGATCTTGACTAAAGAATTTAAAGGAGTAATCACCACCCTCGCGTCCGACTCCTGACTGTTTCATACCACCGAATGGCACACGCAAGTCGCGGAGATTCCAATCGTTAACCCACACCATACCGGACTGAATGTGCTCAGCGAAATGGTGAGCACGTTGCAGGTTGCTTGTAAAGACCGAAGAGGCCAAACCGAATTCGGTGTCGTTGGCTAGCTCTAAGGCATGTTCGTCGTCATCGAATGGATGCACCGTTACGACTGGGCCAAAGATTTCTTCTTGAACAGTGCGGCAGTCGTGGCTTAAGCCCGTGATAACCGTTGGCTCAAAGAATGCGCCATTAGGATCGCCATAGGCTTGGCCACCACAAACAATTTCGCCGCCCTCTTCCTTGGCAAGCTCAATATAGGACATTACTTTTTCGCGGTGCTCTGCGGAAACCATCGGGCCAATCCGGTCACGATACAGTAAGGCCTGCTCTACTAAAGCATCCACGAAATCGTCGTAGATTTCAGCTGCAACAAGTACACGTGAACCGCACAAACAAACCTGACCACTGTTAAAAAAAGCAGCGCGTGCAACTGAAGCGATAGACTGCTCTAAATTGCAATCCGCAAAAACGATGCTTGGGTTCTTGCCACCCAATTCGAAACTAGTTTTCTTCAGCAAAGGTGCGGCAACAGTAGCAATGGTTTTCCCCGTCGCGGTTCCGCCGGTAAAGGACACCGCCTTCACGTGAGGATGACGCACTAAAGCGTCGCCGATTTCGTGACCGAAGCCATGCACCACATTAAACAAACCGTCTGGTGCTTTAACTTCCGCAAATAACTGGCCCAGCATCGATGCCGTAGTTGGAGTGATTTCGGACGGCTTAGCGATGACCGAATTACCCATTGCTAAAGCGGGGCCTAGTTTCCAGGTAAGAAGATGCAGCGGGAAATTCCAAGGAGTAATTAAACTCACCGTGCCAAGTGGTTGGCGCAGTACGTAATTAATTGAATTTTCACCAGCGACTGCAGGCGTCGTTTGCGCAGCTGCAGCTTTGGCATAAAAGCGCAAGTTCTCAATCGAGCGCGGCACATCGATATTAAGCGCATTCAAGAAAGGCTTGCCACTGTCTAACGATTCGGCAAGCGCGAGTTCTTCTAAGCGTTCGTCCATAGCGTCGGCAACCGTCATCAACAAATCGCAGCGCTGGCTCGCATTCAGCCCAGCAGCGCCCGCATTACCCTGCCCACCAGACAAGTAACAATCGTGCGCGGCAGCGACAGCATCAAAAGCGTCTTGCTCATCGGAGCGCGGCAACAAATTAACAACTTCACCCGTCGCAGGATTAATGTTTTCAATCCATGAGTCATCGGTGGCCTCGCAAGCCTGGCCGTTTATCCAGTTGTGTATGCGTTCAATCGTCATGGCAGTAATCCGTGTAGTCGTATTCATAACGGTCCTTGTCAGGATCCCAGTCGTTCCAGGTTAGCACTTTTTCTAGTTGCGGTAAACGTGACTCGGGCACGATGCCCGGCACTAAAAACGCCTTTTGGCGATGCAGCGAATACGGGTTACGCAACTCAAAACCAAGGCTACCGAGGATGCCGCGTGTTACGTACCACGATGCCTGGGAGTTCCAGCCATGTGCGATTTTTATTACGATGCCTAAGCCACGTGGGTAATCAGGATGTTCGACAGATAGCCCTACCAAACCATCGGCGCCTTCTTTGCATAGCACCTTGCCACCGCAAGCCTTAATGGTGGTAGAGTCTAAACGGTTAAATCCGCCGATCAAATCGGGGTTGTCGATCATAGACTGCCATATCCAGTCTTCGTCACGGCTTGCCGCCAAACCGGCATATAGCACCGCTAGCTCGTTAACCGTGTTCGACAAAGTCGGCAACCCACAGCCATCGCGCGCGATTTTCAATGGCGACCAATCTTCACCTAAGTAATGCCGAACTTGTTTAAGATAATCCTTAAAAAACGGGTGGCCAGGTAACATGTATCCTGATAATTCCCATCCTTTACGCTTACAACCTTGTAGGATGGCCGCATGCTCTCCGGAGCAGCAATGAAACCAGCGCCGTGGACGACGCACTTGGCGTCCGAATTGAATGAGCGGCACATCTAGCGGAGTTTGCATAAACCCCCACTCACTTTCGTCGAGCAAAGACTGAGCAGCTGACACGTGTTGCGCATCACCATTGTGACTCGCTACCGATATCGCTTTTTGCTCAGAACTGAGATCGGCTAATGCATCGGTAAAAACTTTTAGCATCAACGGCTTCATCATTGAACGCCCATAACACAGTACGTCGCCACCAAAAGAATGAATGACTTCTGAGCCATGCGACCACGAGACTGCGCCGTGAATGGTTGTTTCAGAGACGCCGTTGCGCCGATAGTCTACTAACGGCTGCCATTCGACATCGCGACCTGTTGGGATACCCGCTTGTTGCTCGCCAAACGGCGACACTGGATAAAGCTTGCTACGTGGACTATCCGCCATTGTTTACCTGCGGAATAATTTTCTCGGCGAAAGCTCGCATGTTGCGCATCACCCGCGCGCTATCGTGATTGTAAAAATCAAACCACAACATCAATCGATCGTGCGGATGGAAACGCTCTTTAATTTGTTGCAGCACTTGCTGAGGAGAACCCATTAATGCGTTCTCGCTGGCACCTTCCACTTTCTTCATATCGATAGTGCCTTCAATCGCGTTCCAGTATTCACCGAGAGCAGCTTTAGCTTCAATGGCCGCAGCTTCATTTTGCTCTTGTTCACTAAGCCCTGGTTCGTCGTTCAAAAAAACCATCACCGTGCGCGGCATATAGCCACGCTGCCACTCGCCACCCGCAGGATTAAAAGCCTCAGCCATGCGATCATGCGTAGCGTTGATTAACTCGTCAGATGTTATTGAAAGATTAAACACTTTAACCGGCGCAATTTCATTCAACTCCGTTTGCAACTTAGGATCGTGCGACCCCACAGTCAAATCGAGCAACTCGCGACGCCAATCTTGCGGAATAATCTTGATGTTCTCGAATACAAAACGCCGTTCGATTTCTATTTGGACGGCATCGGCTTCACCGCCCATACTCACGTTGGCTTCTTGCACGGCCTGCCAGTCAGCGTCACTATAAAAGTTATCGCGCGCCAAGGTAGTGACAGGGACATCCTCTGAAGACATCTTTTCCCCCTTTAACAAGCGCAAGAAAACATGCGCCGCTTCTCGAAAGATCATACCCTTCAAAGCTGGCCACGCTGCTTCTTCGACAGCAGTGCGTGGTGTGATACCGTAAGCGCGGTTCATAAAATCGAAGCGCCCTGCCGCAAAGCCGACCTTTATTTGTCGTTGCTCGTGCTGGTTTAACCCATGAAGAGAACAAAAAGCAGCGATGCGTTCAGCCGCGGCAATCGGACCACCATTACAAATAATATTCATAATTGCGGACCCCATTTCAATGTTTTTAGTGCGCGTGAACACAGCCTGCGCCAACTGCAAAAAATCGACGTTTAACCCGATTTCACCTTTGAAGTGTGGCACTACCGGCTGGCGGGTTTCTTTTTGTACTTCAGTCGACAAATGCGACTCAGCAACCCAAGCACATTGGTAATTTAATTCATCGGCCAACTCGACTTGTTCGAAAAAATTTCGAAACATCTGGGCTTCGTCTGGACAACTGCCAGCAACTGGCGTTTGACAAATGGAGAAAAAAACGTCGAAGTGCATTAGATACTATTGAGTCGTCCGCCGTCAACAGCGATGGATTGGCCGCGCACATAAGCGCCAGCAGGGCTAGCCAAGAAAGCAGCCAAAGCCGCGATTTCACGCGGATCGCCAAGCCGCTGAGCAGGGATGGTTGCCAGCCACTGACTCGCAACATCGTCGACACTAATTCCGCGCCGTTCAGCGACACTTGATTGAAGGGAGTCAAGGCGGTCAGTAGCCGTGAACCCTGGCAGCAAATTGTTGATGGTTACATCAGCCGGCAATTCTTTAGACAAAGTCTTTGCCCATGAAGCCACCGCCCCACGCACCGTGTTCGACACTCCCAAGCCAGCGATAGGCTCTTTTACTGAGGTCGAAATGATATTAAGGATACGTCCGTACTTTTCCGAGGCCATGGATGGAGAAAAAGCTTTAACCAATTCATGCGCGGCAAAAAGATGACGGCGCAGGGGTTTAAGAAAGTCTTCGATGTCGGCGTCAAGCAGTGGTCCACCTGGAGGGCCACCAGAGTTGTTCACTAAAATATGGACAGCCTCAAATTCATCGAGCGACTGGGCAGCAACTGCCCGCACGGCATCCGCGTCTTCGAGATCGCAGGTCGCGAAGCCGGCGGACCCGGCGCCAGCCAATTTGCATTCAGCAGATAAGCTTTCGAGCTTGTCATGCGAACGCGCGATCAAGAACACATTAGCACCTTGCGCGGACATAGCCAGAGCGATTTCGCGCCCGATGCCAGTAGATGCACCACAAATTACGGCGTTACGGTTTTGGAGAGAAGTGGAAAGTGTCATTATTTTGTCCATTCGGAGTTACGGACCTCCCAGATTTCTGGAAAGAAGCGCAATGGCAAACGTGATTCAAGAAAATCAGCACCAGCGGAGCCGCCCGTACCTTTCTTAGCACCAATGGTGCGGGACACCATTAAGATATGCACTGAGCGCCAATTAGACCACATCGTATCAATGTCAATGAGTGCTTCAAAGAGTAGCACCATGTGATAATTTTCTTGTGGCGCGTCGTAAATGTCATTAATAACTTCAACGACTTTGTCGTTCATCACATAAGGCTCAGCAAAATCGCGATTAAGGACTTCATCCGGTATATCGTGCCCAATGTTTTTCAAAGTTTTCAGCAATTTGTCGTAGACACTCGGCTGCTCACAACGTGCCTGTAAACGAGCTAGCTCATCTGGATGAGACTTGAAGAACTGAAAGAACCAAGAATCACGTAGACCCAAAGCAAACTCAATTTCCCTGAATTGAACGGATTGGAAACCGCTGCCTGTACCAAGTGCTTCGCGGAAACCAGAGAACTCTTTGGGCGTCAAAGTTCCGAGAAGCTGGATTTGCTGAGTCAAGCAAGTCAAAATGGCATGAATGCGCTTAAGTACTTTCAAAACCCGCGACACATTCCCCTCGTCAAGATGCTTAGCCAATAGGTCAATCTCATGCAGTACTTCTTTAAACCACAACTCGAAGCTTTGGTGAATCACAATAAAGAACATCTCGTCGTGATGGCGCGGGTCGCTGCGCAATTGCTGTAGCGACGTCAACTCCGGAATGTTCAAGTAGCTGTTGTAATTCAGCTCGTCAATCTGCAAGTTCCCGTAATCTTGGTGTCTCTCACTCATGCCCCAAAGGATAACAGCGCGACGCTAAAATCTGCGTATGAATCTCTACCGCAGCAACCCTGCCCCCGACCGTCCCGAACGCACTGTGCGCTACCAACGAGACGACGTCGACGTTGCCGACCGCATCGAGCCATGGATTGAACTAGTCGGACCCATGCGTGGTCCACGCGTCTGGAATGACGACTGCGGGAAATGGTCGGAGCGACCGGCGACCGGCGACCTGATCGCCATCTACGATTCCTACGGTTCATACCGCGGATGGGCTATGTACCACCATCGCTCACGCGTCCGTTTACGCGTCGTCACACGTAGCACCGAGCGTCCGACCGATGCATGGTGGCATGCAAAAGCGAAGTCCACTGCACTGCGCCGCCTTAGCGACCCAACCGTCCCCAACGATGTCTGCCGCCTGATAAACGCCGAAGGCGACGATTTCCCTGCACTGATGGTTGACCGTTACGGCGACACCTTGGTTGCTGTCGCATACACCTCAACCATGGTCGGAATATTCGAAATGATCGTGCCCACATTACACGAGATCTTAGGCACTAAGCACTATCACTTGAGTAGCGATCCCAAAGCAGCCAAAGCTGAGGGCGACCGCCCCGTAGTGCGCACTTCTGAAGGATGCCCGAGCACATTACGTTTTGAAGAAAACGGCATCAAGTTCGAAGCTAGCTTAGCCGATGGCCACAAGACCGGTTTTTTCTGCGACCAACGCGACAACCGCCGCGGAGTTGGAGAACTCGTGGCGAGCATGGTTGAACA
>CAWWAN010000033.1:0-14425 GCA_963934925.1 uncultured bacterium
TTTTTACTACCCGAAGCGCATCGAGTGTTACAGAAATATCTTTCACCTCGAAATCGTGTAGCTCTTTCAGCTTGTTAGAAAAACGCGCCTCGCGGTGTTGCCCCTTGTCATACGGGTTAGCCATCATCTCGCGGACGGCCGACTGCAGATTGTCGCGCGACATCATCCAGTTCTCTGCGGGCTGACGCTGCATGTAAGCGATTTCATATTTCTTACGTAAGTCGCCAAGCGCGAGACCGAAATCTGCACTATTCGCGCCAAGCTCTAAACAGTTTTTGATACCGGTTATTTCTCTTGCTTCATCGGGATCAACCAAATCGCCCTGCCAACGCTCGGCGCCATCGCTCACTGCTGGCACGAACAAATATTCTTTGCGAGTATCGGTAGTCATTACCAAAATCGCGTTGGGCGTAGTGATTCCTGTGAAGTACCAAAAGTTATTGTCTTGGCGGAACTCGCGGTAATCTGGGTTCGCGCCCTTACCCCGAAGAATGATGACGCCAGGATCTTTATCGTCGAAATGGTCGAGGAGTTGGGAACGGCGCTCGGCGTGCCATTTGGCATCGAACAAATCTTGTCCGCGACCGTCTTCTGAGTGCTGCTGCGGCAAAGCCGACAACGCAAGGGCCGCTATGGTGATGGCATTAATCATGGTCTTAGATTTTAGTCTCGCGCTACAATGTAACAACATAGATACATGGACAAGCTCTATCTCGACCACGCCGCCGCCACCCCACCTAGCGTTGAGGCCCTTGCGGCCTTTAACGCCGCCGCCACCGATTGTTACGCCAACCCTGGTTCGCTGCATCAGGCGGGCGCCGATGCGGCGCGCTTAATCGAGAAATCGCGGCGCAAAATCAGCAATTTGCTTAATGCCAGCAACTACCAGCTGATTTTCACCGCAACTGGCACGGAGTCTAACCACCTAGGCATTCGTGGCTACGCCCAAGATGGACGCGCGCTCGTAGGCGCTATTGAGCATCCTTCTTCTCTAAATTCTGTTGAGGCGCGCGATGGAGATAGCGCAGTGCTTCCAGTAACGGCCGATGGTCGCATTGATGTCGAGCGCTACCGAGCATTGCTCCGCGACGACGTGAAATTAATTAGCGTGCAATGGGTCAACAACGAGCTCGGATGCATCCAGCCATTGCGCCAGCTCATTCAGCTCGCAAGGCAGCTGGCGCCACGGGCCCACTTTCATGTCGACGCCATCCAAGCAGCGGGCAAGTTTGTCCTGCACTTTGATCAGCTTGGCGCCGATAGTTATGCCATCGCCGCCCACAAGTTTGGCGGCATACGCGGCTGCGCTGGTTTCTTTTACAAAAAAGACGGTCGCGCACCTGAACCGACCTTTGTGGGTGGTGGGCACGAACTTGGCATTCGTAGTGGCACCGAAAACACTATGGGCATTGCAGCAATGGCGGCAGCGCTTGAACAGCGTCAGGGGCTGCTGCTCGAAAACTCAAACTTCCTGCATGACTCTCGCCAAAAGCTACTCAAGGCGATTACCGAGCAATGTGACATCGAGCTTCTTGGGCCGCAAGACGAGGCTTTAACCTCGGGCTCCATCATCAGTTTTGTGATGAAAGGGATGCGCGCCGAACCTTTTTTGCATCAACTAGAAACTCACGGTATTTATATTGGCAGTGGCAGCGCCTGCAATGCCCACGGCCACAGCGAATCGGCAACGTTGGCAGCGATTGGACTAAAAGAAGAAATGCGCAACAGTGTGTTACGTATATCGTTTAGTGATTCGCTTAGCGATACATTGGCGCTACGCGTCGCCACAGCTATGGCTCTTACAGCGGCCTTCTTCAAGGACTAGCGACTGGCACTTATTCGTAGCCTAAAACCACGTCTTCAATCACTTCGAGAGTGATGCCGCCTGCGCTAAACATTTCACGCGTCTCTTGACCAGAGTGATAACGCTTTTCGCATACCACGCGCTTAACGCCAGATGCCATAATTAACATCGCGCATCGGCGGCATGGCTCCATGCGGCAATACAAAGTTGCGCCTTCAAGCGAAATGCCGTGACGTGCAGCTTGGGCAATGGCATTTTGCTCCGCGTGGATAGTGCGCAAACAATGGTCGCTGGTATTACCCGCGGCGTCCGTTATCTTTTTCATTAAGTGACCCACCTCGTCACAGTGCGGCAAACCCGGAGGTGAGCCAACATAACCCGAACATATAATTTGCTTGCCTTGTACAACAATACATCCGCTGCGACCGCGGTCGCAAGTTGCGCGCTTAGAGACCTCGTGCATTAAGCCGAGAAAGTATGCGTCCCAGGTAGGTCGTTTGCTCATACTATAATTGTAGTTTGATGTTCAAAATCAGGGAGCCGTTTTCGGATTTCTTCCATTACGGAAGAACAGCGCTTGAACTAGGCCAGCACGTCCTGGAAAAATACCCCGGTTTTCCTTGCCGTTTCTTGCCAAGTAAACCCTGCCGCATGCCGAAGACCATCTACCACAGCTTTCTCTCGCAAGGCCTCGTCCATAGACATCGCGTCCATGGCTAATGCAAATCCATCGGCATCATCAACCGGCAGCGCCGGCCAAATCCCTGCGGACACTTCTGGGAGACAAGAAGAATTAGACAACACTCCAGGAACCCCCGTGGCCATCGCCTCTAGAATGGGTAGCGCAAATCCTTCGTAATGAGAAGGCTGCAGTAAGCATTGAGACGCGCCCAAAATTCCGGGAAGTTCTTTTCCGGAAACATTCTCTATCCAATGCACAGAGTCTGTCACGCCCAACGCTGACGACAACTCCTGTAATGATTTCTTGTATGCCTCTGTGGCACCCCCGCCCACGAAAACTAAGTGCATCCCTTCTTGCAAGGACCGCGACTGGGAAAACGCACGTAAAGATAACTCGAGATTTTTATGGGGGAACCAACTGCCCAACTGCAGCAAAAAAGGGAACGTAAATCCAAACTTTGCGCGAACTGCAGCAATCGCCTCCGGTTCTTGTGGTTGGAAATGTTCATGATCCACGCCCAAAGATACGACAGAAACAACACCGGCATACTTCGGGAAATACTCAAAAAGGCGACTTTTACCATGCTCCGTCTGACAAAGAATACCGTCGGAGCGGGCAATGTTTCGCCGCAACCGTGCCCCTGTCGCCCCTCCCTCTTGAGAGTTATCTAATACACGAAAATCATGCAACGTAAAGGTCGTCGGTACAGATGAAATGGCCGGCAGGTGATTGCCAAAGCTATGAAACAAATCTGCGCCACCTGCCGTCATCCAAGAAGAAAACGGCAGCCAAGATCGTTTCACTGACGGTAACCAATCATCGACAAGGCCTCGGCGTGACCAGCGACTTCCTCGAATGCATAAATTCCATTGGGAAGATGGGTGAAGGTCAACTAATTCAGGAACGACCGCCTGAATATATCGAGCAATTCCGCGACCCTCTTTTTTTAAGACCTGCGTCACATCAAGAGCAATTCTCATTACCAGCCCACTCCTTTCGCACAGGGATTTAATCCATTGGGCGCCGCATTCCTGCCAAGCGAAGTCAAAAAAACTACGGCGCCAAGAAAAGAGGTGTCAACGAGGAGGGTGGCGGTTGCCATAGCAAGTATTCTAATGCTGCCCCAATCCCCTCTCACCTCCTAATGAATCATTCTCCACAACCCGGTAGCCGCAAAGAAGTTCTGCGACTTGCCTGGCCAATCGCCATCTCGATGATGTCGTTTACCATCAAAGGTTTTGTCGATACTTTAATGGTGGGCCAGCTCGGAACCGATGTGCTCGGTGCGGTTGGATTGGCCTCGGTGGCAACCTGGATGGCAATGACATTCCCATGGGGAATCTTGCGTGGGCAACGGCCACTTATCAGTCAATATCTTGGGGCCGGACAACCAGAGAAGGCCTTTTCATTTGGTATCCACGCTTTCGCATTGGCACTATTCTGCGGACTAGCCGTGTTAATTTTCTCCGGGCCATTAACGTCGGCATTTGGCATCTATGCCGGATCTACCGATTTGTCCATGGGCGAAGTTCAAATAGCTAGTAACTACTTTCTTACGCGGATGCAGTGGTTATTGCCGACATTCCTCACTTTAGCTATTGCTGAATATTTGCGCTCTGTCGGCGAGACTCGCGTGCCGATGTTAGTTGATATTTTTGTCCACCCCTTGAACATCTTTTTTAACTGGGTACTCATTTTTGGGCACCTAGGTTTCGAGCCCATGGGGGCAAAGGGCGCGGCCCTCGGAACCGGAATCGCCGATGTTTGCGCCTTAAGTTTAATTTTTGTTATTGTTAAACCAAAGCACAAGTTAACTATTGGACTATTGAAGCTAAAGCTTGACCGACTGCGCGAAGTGCTTAGCGTGGGATTCACCGGTGCTGTTCAGTTTTCACTCGAGGCGGTTTCCTTTGTTACGATTACTTGGTTTATCGGCAAAACAGGGACAGTCGCTGTTGCCGTCCACCAGGTTGGCATTCAATTGATTCACGTCTCAATGCTAGGCGGCGCTGCTATCGCCGACGGCGGCTCGGTGTTAATTGGAAAATATGTCGGTGAAAAAAATTACACTGCTGTGCGTAAAACCCTGCGCTCAACTTTAGAAATCATGACGCCTTATATGCTGCTCATTGGCGCATGCTTTATCATTTTCCGCGAACAAATTGGCGACATGTTCATCAACAATGACGACCCTGTTGAATATGCTACTGCTATGCGCCTAAGTAGTGGGGTCCTGATCGCCGCTGCTATTTGGCAACTCGGAGACGCTTTGCAAATCGCTTTCCGCTTTGCGCTGCGCGCAGCCGGCGACCACGTATGGGTGATGTGGGCCGGAATTCTATGCACGTGGCTGCTTTCAATGCCCGTAGCATGGGTGGTAGTCTTCGTTTTTAATGGCGATGTCGCCGACGTATGGATGGCATGGAATGTAGAGATATTTGTCGGCGCAGCGGTTTTCGTGCACCGTTGGCGCTCTGGCAAGTGGGCGAAAAAACGTCTCGTCAACGACTAGGGACCCAACTGTTTGGCGCGTGTCATTCATACCAAACAACGCGACATAGCCTGCTGCCATACTGTAGCAGTTGTGGTGCGGAATAAGAAATGGTGGGCCCACCAGGACTTGAACCTGGACTCGACGAATTATGAGTTCGCAGCTTTAACCAATTAAGCTATGGGCCCATCGTTTCAGTGGCATATTGTACGGTGCGCCCCCCTTATTGTTAACATGGATATATGGTTAAACCTTACCTCTCTCTAATTGCGTTAGCATTATGCGCATGCGCCGCTCAAGAGATTGGCACTTCTGCGCCGCAGCCCAATATTGTTATCGTATATACCGACGATCAAGGATGGCAGGACGTGGGCGTCTATGGAGCCGTAGATTTCAGCACCCCTAACCTTGATCGCCTGGCCTCCGAAGGAGTTCGCTTTACGGATTTCTATGTCTCGCAGCCCGTCTGCTCTGCATCGCGCGCTTCGTTGTTGACCGGATGTTACGCAAATCGCCTAGATATTCATGGGGCATTGAATCCCAATTCTGAAAATGGTTTAAAACCGAGTGAGGTAACCATCGCCGAATTATGTAAACAACGTGGCTATGCTACTGCTCATTATGGGAAGTGGCACCTCGGCAATCGTGAAGAGTTTCTGCCAACGCGGCAGGGCTTTGACACATTCGAAGGTATCCCCTATTCGAATGACATGTGGCCGAAGCACCCTGAATCGCCAAAGGCTTATCCGCCGCTACCGTATTTAATTGATGAAACAATTGTGCGCCATATGCCAGACCAGTCGCAGTTCACAACTGATTTTACCAATTTAACAACTAAGTTTATTCGCAAATCACATGCTGATGGCGCACCCTTTTTCGTGTACTTAGCCCATCCGATGCCGCACGTGCCACTGTATGTGTCTGACAAGTTTGCCGGCAGCAGCGCACAGGGCTTATATGGTGATGTCATTCAAGAAATCGACTGGTCAGTCGGTCAAATAATGAACACGCTTGATGAGCTGAACATCGCTGATAACACTTTAGTCGTTTTCTGCTCCGACAATGGGCCGTGGCTGTCTTATGGTAATCATGCCGGCGCAGTGGCTAATTTGCGCGAAGGTAAGGGCACTACTTTTGAGGGTGGCATCCGAGTTCCTTTCATCGCGCGTTATCCAGGGAAGATAAAAGCAAATAGTGTGTGTAGCGAGCCAGCAATGACTATTGATGTACTGCCAACAATCGCTAATTTAATCGATGCAGAACTGCCAGCACATAAGATTGATGGCAAAGATATCTGGCCACTGCTGTCCGGTGACGCCAAAGCGATATCACCACATGACGCATACTTTTTTTATTACCGCACTAACGAGCTGCAAGCTATGCGTGCCGGAAAGTGGAAACTTCATTTCCCGCACAACTACCGTTCGCTGGAAGATCGCGCGCCGGGCAATGACGGCACACCATCTAAATACAACTACTCGATGCGTACCGGCATTGAGCTTTACAATTTAGAAAACGATATTAGTGAATCAACTAACATTGTCGATGACAATCCAAAAGTGCTCGCGGACCTATTAAAGCTCGCGGATAAAATGCGCGCTGACCTTGGCGATAGTTTATTAAAGCTAGACGGGCCTGGTATTCGCTAGCTCAGTGAACAAAGCTTCGTACGTGTCCGCCACTGTATCCCACGAGTGGACATCGGCCATGACTTGACGACCGCGCTGACCTAAATCATGGCGACGCTGTGGGTCGTCGAGCAAGGCGCAAACCTCGTCGGCGAAAGCTTCGGCATCGTCAGCCAAGCAAAGCAATTCGCGTACCTGCGGATGCATCGCTTCGACACCCGTTGAATTTGTTACCACTGGTTTTTCTACGGCCATCGATTCGAGTACTTTATTTTTAATGCCTGCACCAAAACGCATGGGCGCTACCAGCATGGTCGCACGTTGAATATATGGTTTTAAATCTTCGACGCGACCCGTTACCTCTACCCCATCAATCGCTGATAATGCTAAGACCTCAGGCGATGGGTTTGTGCCGACAATGGTGAACGTGGCCTCTGGATGAGACTTGCGCACTAACGGTAAAATGTCATTTGCGAAATGAATGGCCGCATCGTAGTTCGGGAGGAAATCCATGTTGCCGAAAAGAATTAAGTTGCCCGGGATTTCTTCTATTTCAACAACTGGCTGGAACATATCAAGATCGACGCCGTTGGGGATTAATTCGACGCGACACCCGGGTACTAACAGTTCGAGGGCTTCTTTATCTAGCGGAGAAACCACCGTCGACATTGGGTAAGTATTTAATGTCGCGGTTTCATATTGCGTAAAACGTTTTAATAATTGCTTGGTGCGCAATCGCTCGGCTAGGCCCAAATCAGCGCGGTCGAGACGGCGTTGATAAAACAAGGTGCGGCAATCACATACGTCAAGCAAAGTAGGGACATGCTGCGCAGCTTCGCTAAACCACAAATCAGCCCACGGGTCAAAAACATAAGCCGCATCAATCCTTAAAGTGTCAACCATCTGTTTAACTTCGGCAGACAACTTTTCTGAGAACCCCGGGTATTCGGCATGGAAATCACTAACCGGCGATATGCCTAGATTGGTGCGAATGCGGCCGGCTGACGAACGCGAAGGCACGTTGCGCATTGTAATACTAGAGAACAAGCCATCTGCCTCGACAAAAGGGAGCTGCGCGCGTTGCTCGTCGCTGTGATTAAGCGCCAACAAATGCACATCGTGACGCTTGGATAACCTGCGGAAAATATGCAGAATGCGTAAATGGTAACCTTCGCTTATCGGCCAAGGCATACCGCGGTAAACAACTAGTATTTGCATTGGCTTACAATATAACAGCTTTCATGGCCTCGAGTAATTCATAGCCAAACTCTTCTACCTTTGCCGGGCCAATGCCTGGCACCTTCAACAATTCGCTTTCGTTTTCAGGAGCATGGGATGCTATCTGGGCGAGCACCTTGTTACTAAAAATTCTATAGGCCGGTACGCCAAGTTCTTTTGCTTTAGTGTTGCGCCACTCTTTAATCACTGCGGCCAAATCTGCGTCGACTGTCCCGGCAATTGATGGCACAACCGTGTGAAGGCTTAGCAAAATAGCGTCGTCGTTATCAAGCACCGAAGTCCCTTTCGAGGTAATGTCAATTACTGGGTATTCGGAACCAGTTACCGCTAGATAGCCCGCATCGAGCAAAGCCTGGATGATGTCTTCGACTGCAACAAGCGTTTGCCCGCGCAGTGCGCCATGCCCTATCCCATGCTGCGGAATGGCTGCCGCTTTACTACCGCAGAGAATCGCAGCATTCTTTTTGCGGCCGTACTTAATGCCTGACAAGGCCACGCTTTTAAGAATAGTGTGTGCAACATCATGTTGTTTGCCACTGACAGCTTGTGGCGGATTATTCAAGCTACGTTCACAGCGGCAACATTGGCCACAACCATCGGCAATTGCTGAAACGTCGGGGTCGCCGAAATAATCAAGCACGCGCCGCCATGAGCAAACGGAGGACTGCGCCCAGTCATACATGCGACTTAAGCGTCGCATCGAAGCCTCAACGTGTCGCGGATCTGGCGACGCCCCATCGTCGCTTTGTTTAATTAAAAAGTCGTGCGTGCGATAATCTTTACCGCGCCACAACATCACCGCAACAGATTCTTTACCGTCGCGCCCAGCGCGCCCAAATTCTTGGTAGTAGTCTTCGAAACTGCGCGGCAAATGTAAATGAATCAACAAGCGAATATCTGGTTTGTCGATACCCATGCCAAACGCGTTTGTCGCAACCAACGCATCGAGTTCATTAGCAACAAACTGGTCTTGCACTAGCGCGCGACTTTCGCCGTCGCAGCCACCATGATAAAACGCCGCCCTCAAGCCTTGGCGCGCCAAATCGTCAACCAACTCTTCGCAAGCGCGACGCGTGCCAGCATAAATCAAAGCCGGAGCATCTCCCTCGCGACCCTTCACTAGACGAACGGCCTCGGCATTACGTAAATCGTCAGAGGTCATTTTTCGCGTTTCTATTTTGATGTTGTCACGTAAAAAACCGCGTACGAAGACATCTGGGGTTTCGAACCCAAGTGCGGCGCCTAATTCAGAGCGCAACTCAGGTGTGGCCGTGGCGGTGAACGCCGCGGTGCGCTTAGGCTGCAACCACTCTAAAAACTTATCAATGTTCATGTAGTCGGGGCGGAAGTCATGCCCCCACCGTGCCACACAGTGCGCCTCGTCGATCGCGACTAGCGAAACAGTAGTCGACGCACGCGACAAGGTATTTAAAAACCACTGATTGCTCAAACGCTCGGGGGACACATATAAGAAGTGCAGCTTACCTGCCAGCAAATCATCTTCGGCCTGCTTGCGCTCTTCGGGGCTTTGCGCGCTATCAAAAGACGCCGCGCTGACGCCTGCCTCTCTTAGGCCGCGTACCTGGTCGCGCATCAGGGCAATCAGCGGCGAAATTACCAGCGTAGTTCCACCAAACAACAAGCCTGGTAGCTGGTAACAAAGAGATTTGCCTGCCCCAGTAGGCAGTACTGCCACTGTTGGCCCACCAGCCAAGATCGAGCGGATAACCTCAGTTTGCCCAGGTCGGAACTCAGCGTGTCCAAACACATCGGACAACACTGCCATCACCTGGCTGCGTGAGTAATTCATAAATGTTATTTTATCGTCTGAGTAGTCCAACTACCGCACCTTCCGCAGGGAAGACGCCGCTGTCCCGCTTGTTGTAGACAATGTTTTCACCATACATGATTATGAAAACACCGCCAGAGCCTGCGATTAGCTCTACGCCTATATCAAGGGCATCCCTAATTTCAGCGGCCACACGGGTCGCTTCGGGCAAGTAATTTCAAATTTCGCAGTATTCGATGGTTATTTTCATAAAAGTAGCATAATGCCTCTTGCGCAGCATTCAAGCACTCGTATAATTCGCTAATGATACTGAGTCTCATTAACATTACTATTCTTTTTGCCTCGGCCCAAGGCGCCTCAATAACTGTAGATGCTCCAGAGCAACTACGATTTGGGGGCTACGGGGAGGCGACTTACCGCAATTTAGAGTCAGGGACGGATACTTTTGATATCCATCGCGTAATTCTCTATATGGGCTATGATTTCGATGACACCTGGACCTTTGACGCGGAGTTCGAATTCGAGCACGGCGACGAAACCTTTGTCGAATTCGCTCAAATTGACGGTAAATTCTCCGATGAAATGAACTTCCGTACGGGACACTTGTTAGTCCCTATGGGCCTCATCAATCGAAACCACGAACCAACTAACTTTTGGGGGCCTGTCCGCCCATTAGTTGAGCAAAAAATCATTCCTTCCACTTGGCATGAAAACGGAATAGGTGTTTTCGGCACCAGCGGCGATATGTCATACGAAGTATACGTAATGAACGGATTCGACAATGATATAGATTTTAGCTCATCAGCTTTCCGTAGTGGTCGCCAGAAAGGCTCCAAGGCTGATGCCGAAAACATGGCTGTAGTCGCAAGCCTAGATTACCAAGTGAGTCCTGGACTCTCTATTGGCGGATCAATGTACTCTCAAAAAATCGAAAGCGCTGCTGCTGAACATAGCGTAGATATTGTCGAAGCACATCTACAATATGACAGTGGCGCCTTTCGTACCCGCGCATTAATGGTAAAAGGCACCGTTGATAATGCCGCCAACTTAGATGCCCACACGGCTGATAACGATGATGCGTCGGCAACAGTATGGGATGACTTTGGAGCAAATGCTGACGATGATGTCAGCGGCATGTATGTTGAATTTGGTTACGACTTGATGAGCCATTCTGAGAATGAATCATTAACTCCATTTTTCCGACATGAAACATACGAGCATAATGGAACCGACTTGGGCGCAAATGTCCTAGGCGTTTCTTACATGCCTAATCCAAACATAGCCTACAAACTAGGCTTACAATCAATCAACGCTGACGATACCGAGAACAACGAAGACAACATCGAGTTCACGGTCGGCTGGCGATTCTAAACTCAACCTCTTAAAAAACCATGAAGGTAGTTACTTTTGTCTGCGTCAGCTTCGCCTGTTTAGTAGTTCCTGGAACATACTTAACACGTGACCAAGCTTTAGAAAAAGTGTGGGGAGAATCAGAATTGGAGACAATCCAAAAGACTGATCACACATTCTATTCGAGTTCGAACTCCGCCGACAAAAGTAGCGCCTCTTTCCACACGCAAAAAGTTCGCAGCAAAAGCCAAACAATTATGCTGCACATAACAGAAGAAGGGGAAATAATCGATATCCTTCTGTGCAAATTTAAAGAGCCGGCAAAGTATAAGCCGTCAAAGAAGTGGCTCGGCCAATTTATTGGCAAGACGCTTAATGAAGATTTGCGTTTAAAGCGAGATATTGATGGTGTCAGTGGAGCAACACTAACATCAAGAGCCACTGTAAAGAGTGTTAGAGAAATCTTGACCGCACATGCTGAAAAGTGAACGAAACTTCTTACATGCCGCTAATGCCATAACTGGGATTAGCGGCATAGTCTATTTTGCGATGCTTTATTTTATTGAAGGCAGCAATGAATTCTCGATACTAAACCACCCTTGGCAGGATGCCGTGCGTGATTGGCATATAGTTTTAGCTCCTCTACTCATTTTCGCAGTAGCATTAATTTTAAAAGGACACATCCTTAAAAAAATCCGCAACGATTACAGGGGGCGAGGTCGAGTCAGTGGATTACTACTGTGTGGGTTATTCCCAGTAATGGCCTTCAGTGCATATCTATTGCAAGTTTCGGCCAATGAAATTACATATAAGGCTTTTTTGTATTTACACAATACATCCTCATTTTTATGGGTTGCCATCTATTTAATCCATCAGGCGCGTATGATGCGTAAATGATTCTAAGTGTAGCCGCCCTTTGCTTGCCTGCTTTATTGCAGAGCGCCTCCGAGACGATCCCTGTGCCTCGCCAAGACACTTGGTGGCAATCACGACATGAGCTCATTAACTCGAGAGCTACAGACGCCGGGGATGCCTGCCAATTAGTATTTATCGGAGATTCGATTACGCAAGCCTGGGAAAACGCCGGAGCTAATGTGTGGCGTGATAATTACGAGCAATACGCAGCGGTAAACCTTGGCATCAGTGGCGATCAAACTCAGCATGTGTTGTGGCGACTGCAAAACGGAAACCTAGACCCTATTAGCCCATCACTAGCAGTGATAATGATTGGCACTAATAATGCATCAGGCTCGCAACCTATAGACACCGCGGCCGGAATTACGGCGATTGTTGATGAGTTGCACAAACAACGACCAGCTATGCAAATTTTGTTGCTCGATGTTTTCCCAAGAGGAGCAACTGCGGATGACCGTGGGCGCTTAATCAATGACAACGTTAATGCGTTAATTGCGAAATTAGACTCTCGTAATCTCGTTGACGTTTTAGGCATAAAAGATTATTTTTTATCCGACACCGGGCTATTGAGCCCCAAAATTATGCCTGACTTATTGCACTTGTCAGAGCTGGGATATGGCTTGTGGCGTGACGGAATAAAAGATTACATACGGCAGCACTATGCAATGGAGTTTTTACGAGAGAACATGCCAAGCTCCGACGTCAACGAATTGTCAACGGATTTCCTAAGTAACAATGTCGCATTGGCATACACGGCTTTCGACAAAGCGCCATGGCGCAATACGATTAGCAACGAATTGTTTATGAATTATGTTTTGCCCTACGCGCAGCTAAATGAGGAGCGCGAAGAGTGGCGTGAAAAGTTAATGAACATCGCAGGGCCGATTGTCAAAGACTGTACGACCACTACCGAAGCCGCATTGGCATTAAATGAAAAACTATTCGGCGGGCTAAACGTCAAATACTCAACAGAGCGAAATCGCGCTGACCAAGCTCCGTCCGAGACTATTGAAACTGGGCTAGCTTCCTGTACAGGGCTATCCATTCTGTTAGCGGACGCGTGTCGCGCAGTCGGAGTTCCAGCGCGGGTTGCTGGCATTGCTAAATGGCCGGACGGCGAAGGCAATCATAGTTGGGTAGAAATATGGGACGACGGTTGGCATTTTTTGGGTGCTGCTGAACCAGACGCGCAGGGCTTAAATAACGCTTGGTTTAAAGGGCGCGTTGCCGGCGCGATTCCTGGTGGAGAAAGTGCCGTGTGGGCCGCAAGCTTCAAGCGAACTGCGAACTTATTCCCGTTGCCATGGCTGCCTGAACAAGATTATATTTACGCAACGGATGTTACCGCAAATTATGTTGGGCAAGATGGCAACGCCGATCCTTACCAAGGTATTTATGATGTAGCCCTTAATTACTTTTCTGAAACGCCCCTCAAGCGTGAAGCATTTACGTTCGACATGAACCTCGATGCTTTAGTAAAGGCCGACATCGAACGCGCGCGCCAACAAGTTTGGAAGGCCTACTGCAACCGCCCCGCGGTCGAACACATCAAAAAGGATTTTGACAACAACCGCGTCAGCACCGGTGATTACGTTTCGCCTTACACCATAAAAGAAGTAGGTGCCCGTCCGCAAAACGGATGGCCGTTGGTAATCGCAATGCACGGCGGTGGCGGCGTGCCTAAAGAATTTAATGATTCGCAATGGAAGCACATGCAAATCTATTACAAAGATCACCCTGAAGTAAGTGGCTATAAATACCTTGCATTGCGAGCGCCTAACGACTCCTGGAATGGGTTTTATGATTCTTACGTTTGGCCTCTAATCACCCAATTGATTAAACAATTCGCTATTTTAGGAGACATCGACCAGAACCGCGTTCACCTAATAGGCTACTCGCACGGCGGCTATGGTGCCTTTGCGATTGGCACGCGCATTCCACATCGTTTTGCTTCAGTGCATGCCTCTGCCTCTGCGCCAACTGCTGGTGTTTCGACTGCTGCAACTTTACGCAATACCCATTTCAGCTTTATGGTTGGTGAACTAGACACAGCTTACGGTCGCGCTGAACGGTGCAAAGAATTTAACAATGAGCTTGCTGCGTTGCGCGGTGATAGCGACACGGACTACCCTGTTGAATTTAGTTTTATTTTAAATAACGGCCATGGTGGCTTGCCGGACCGCGACCTACTCACCCGCCAACTTCTGTTTTCTCGTGAAGCGCATCCAACACATTTAACTTGGCAACTAAGCGATGACTCCACTCCTGAACTATCTTGGTTGAGCATCAATCAGCCTAAGAGCGGTCAACAAATTGATGCGGCGATTAGTGGCCAAGAAATCAGTGTCGCCAGCAGCGAAGTTTCTGGCATGACGATTTGGCTCGACGAAAAATTAGTCGCTCTCGATCAGCAAGTCGTTCTCAAGCATAACGGTAAACACACTTTACATACCGTGCAGCCTAATATGAGTGCGCTCTGTGAGTCCATGCTGTTAAGCGGAGACCCTAATCAAAGTTACGCGGCCAA